>NZ_JBJZOU010000020.1:0-138273 GCF_057808395.1 Serratia sp. TSO36
ACTCCCCCCTAGCACCGCCCCCGCCCTTTCCCTACAATAAGGGATCTGTTGAGGCATAACGCAAGGAAAGACGGTGTCGAAAGCCAATCCCAATGCCACTATCGTGGATATCGCCCGCCGCGCCAGGGTGACCAATATCACCGTTTCCCGCGCCTTCAATAAGCCCGAGCTGGTCAAGCCGGAAACCCGCGAGCGCATTCACGCCATCGCCAAAGAGCTGAACTATGTGCCCAACGCGTTCGCGCAGGGGCTGAAAAGCAGCAGCAGCCAGATTATCGGCATCGTCACCAGCAGCATGTACAACCCGTTCTATTCCGGCCTGATCAAGACCGTGTCGCGCATTGCGCGTCAGCAGGGCTACCAGATCATGCTGTTCGACACCGACGGCAGCGAAGAGGCGGAAATGCGCGCCATTCAGGCGCTGTTCGGCTACAAGGCGCGCGGCATCCTGCTGTCGGCGGTGCGCGACGACAAGCGCTACCGCCCCGCCTATCTCGAGCTGGCCGAGGTGTACGGCGTGCCGCTGATCCTGATCGACCGCGATCTTTACGATCAGCAGCTGAGCGGCGTGTTCCTCGATAACCGCGAGATTGGCGTGCTGGCCGGGCGCTATCTGGCGGAGCAGCCGGAGAAGAAACTTTTGATCATCGGCGGCCCGGCGGATTCGGAAATTACCTTAACGCGCACCGCCGGCATCGTCGCGGCACTGCAGGGCAGCGGGCGTAAGATTCATATCATCAACGGCGACTACGATTTCACCTCACAGGAAAGCGAGGTGCGCGCCTATCTGGCGCAGCCGGAGAACCGCCCGGATTACATCATCGGCCTGAACGGCATCATCACGCTGGGCGCCATCGCCATCTGCCACGAGATGGGGCTTTATGAGCAGGTGAAGTTCTTCTCGATAGACGAACCGCCGCGCGCCGGCGCTTACGGCCTGCACATTCCGGGGGTGTATCACGATACGCAAAAGCTGGGGGAGATCGCCGCGGAGCTGCTGTTCAGCGCCATTAACAGCCCGCGCGGCGAGTTGCCGGTGCGCAGAGAGTTCTTCACCGGCTCGCTGTTGAATCGCTGACGGGCGCTATTGCCCGTAGTAGGCGTGTTTGCCGTGCTTGCGCAGGAAATGTTTGTCCAATAGCTCCGGCTGCATCGGGGCGATGGCCGGCGCCAGCTGGCGCGTCGCCATCGCCATGATCGCCACCTCTTCCAGCACCACCGCGTTGTGCACCGCATCCGCCGCGTCCTTGCCCCAGGCAAACGGGCCGTGGGAATAGACCAGCACTCCCGGCACCTGCTGCGGATCGCGCCCCGCCTGATTGAAGGTCTCGATAATCACCTTGCCGGTTTCCCCCTCGTAATCGCCGGCGATCTCCGCCTCGCTCATCGGCCGGGTACAGGGAATGTCGCCGTAAAAGTAGTCGGCGTGGGTGGTGCCCAGCGCCGGGATTGGCTGCCCGGCCTGCGCCCAGATGGTGGCGTTGCGGCTGTGGGTGTGCACCACGCCGCCGATATCGGCGAAGGCGCGGTACAGCGCCAGGTGAGTGGCGGTGTCGGATGAGGGTTTGCGGTGCCCTTCGCGCACCTTGCCCTCCAGATCCACCACCACCAAATCCTCCAGCGTCATCGCCTCGTAGGCGATGCCCGAAGGCTTGATCACCACCAGCCCGCTCTGGCGGTCGATCGCCGAGACGTTGCCCCAGGTAAAGGTCACCAGCCCGTATGCCGGCAGGCTGAGGTTGGCG
The DNA here is from genome assembly GCF_057808395.1 of Serratia sp. TSO36. Lineage (NCBI taxonomy): Bacteria > Pseudomonadati > Pseudomonadota > Gammaproteobacteria > Enterobacterales > Yersiniaceae > Serratia > Serratia sp. TSO36. The sequence goes on from NZ_JBJZOU010000020.1 coordinate 1,746, forward strand.
GCCAGCACCTGCCTTTTGAGTTCGTTCAGCATGCGATGCCTCCCTCAATCATCTGTTGTTCGATCCAGGCCTTGGCCTGGGCGATGCGTTGCTTATCCTGCCCGTCTTCGCGCGCCCACATCTCCAGCAGGTAGGGGCCGCGATAGCCGAGCGAGTTGAGCACGGAAAAGGCGTGGGCGAAATCCACGCAGCCCTCGCCGAACGGCACGTCGCGGAACTGCCCGGCGCTGCCCGGCCCCACCGCGACGGTGTCTTTGAGGTGCACGGCGGTGATGCTGCCGATGCCCAGCGCCAGCTCGGCGTCGACGTCATTGCCCCAGGCGCTGAGGTTGCCGAGATCGGGATACACCGTGAACCACGGGCTGTTGACGTGGCGGGCGATGTCGCGCCATTTGCTGATGCTGTTGATGAACGGCGTGTCCATCACCTCCACCGACAGCATCACCTGCGCCCTGGCGGCCTGCGCCGCCGCCCACTGCATGCCCTCGATAAAGCGCTCGCGGCTGTGGCGATCGGCCGGTTCGTAATAGACGTCGTAGCCCGCCAGCTGGATGTTGCGGATGCCGAGATCCGTCGCCAGTTCCAGCGCCTTGCTCATCAGCACCCGCGCCCTTTCGCGGGTGGCGGCGTCGGCGCTGCCGAACGGATCGCGCCGGTGCGCCGACAGGCACAGGCTCGGCACCGTCACCCCGCTGTCGAGCCGCGCCTGGATAAACGCCAGCCGCTGGCGGCGATCCCAGTCCAGCCGCTGCTGGCGCGCCGGCTGTTCGTCGATCGACATCTCCACAAATTCAAAGCCCAGCTCGGCGGCGGTGGCCAGCCGCTGCGGCCAGCTCAGTTCAGCGGGCAGCGCCTTTTCATACAGCCCCAGACAGGCGGCGTTAGTCGTTTGCATCAGTCACCTCACTCAAAGCCTGGGCGACCGCCAGATAGCGTGCCTGCTGGGCGCGCAGGCGCCGGTGGGTGGCGGTCGCGGGATAATAACAACGCAGCTTGGGCGGCGCGGCGGCGATCGCTTCGGCGAACCCGGCGTACTCCCCGGCGCCGACGGCGGCGCACAGGGCGGCGGCGCGGCAGCCGCTCTGGCGCGTTTCCACCACCTCGAGCGGCAGGTTGCCGGCGTCGGCGTACATCTGCATCCACACCTCGGACTGCGTCGGCCCGCCGGTCATGCGCACCCGCTCGATGCGCGGGTTCAGCTGCACCATGCGCTCCTGATGGATCAGGTGCGAGAACACGATGCCCTGGTAGATCGCCTGCACCACGTCCGCCATCTCGTGGTGGGCGCTCAGGCCGATCAGCCCGCCCGGCGTGTTGCCGCCGAGGTTGGAGCCGTACAGATAAGGCAGGAACAGCAGCCCGCTGGGCTGCTCGCGGCGCTCGGCCACCCAGGCGTTGAACTGGGCGTAGCGCTGCCGATCGTCGGCGCAGAACTGGCGCAGGAACCAGGCCAGGTTACCGGCCGAGGTCGGGCTGCCTTCGTGCACGAAATAGCGGCCGTCGATGCAGTAGCGCCCCCAGGCGTAGGGGTAGTCGGCGGGAATGATGCGCTCGGTCACGCAGGTGGCGATCGACCAGGTGCCCGCCACCGCGCTGAGCGTGCGATCGTCGGCCACGCCGGAGCTGAGCGCCGCGCCCACCACGTCGAACAGGCCGCCGTACACCGCGGTGCCAACGCGCAGGCCGCATTGCGCCGCCGCCGCCGCCGTCACCCGCCCGGCCAGCTGCGCGGAGCCGATCACCGGCGCGGTCTTCTCCTGCGCCTCTTCGATGCCGAAGGCCGCCAGCAGCGCCGGATCGTAAGCGCCGCTGTGCTGGTTAAACAGGTTGCTGCCGGAGATGTTGGTCACTTCGGCCACCGCCTCGCCGGTGAGGCGAAAGCGCAGGTAGTCGTGCGCCATCAGGATGCGATCGACGGCGGCGTACTGCGCCGGTTGCTGCTGCTTCAGCCAGCGCAGCAGCAGCGCCGGGTGGCTGGGCCACAGCGGCTGCAGGCTGCGCGGGTAGGTCTGCGCATCCATGCCGGCGCGGCGCAGCTCAGCCGCCGTGGCCGCCGCCCGGTTGTCCGAAGAGAGAATGCCGTTGCCGACCGGTTTGCCGTGGCGATCGATGGCGTACAGCCCTTTGCCGTGCGCCGAAAAGCTGACGCCGCGCACCTGCCCGGCCTCCAACCCCGCCGCGTGCAGCGTCTGGCGGATCGCCGCGCAAACGTCATCCCACAGCGCGTCCATATTGCGTTCGCTGAAGCCCGGCTGGGCGGCAATTGCCGCGCCGTCGCGCTCGGCGATCGCCAGCTCTTCGCCGCTTGCCCGATACAGCCCGGCCTTGATCACCGTGCCGCCGACGTCTATGCCAAGAAAGACTGACATCGCGCCTCCTATTTGCGCCGCACAGAGCTGAGGTAGATGGCGGCCAGAATGATGCCGCCCTTCACCACGTTCTGGATATATGGCGACACGTTCATCAGATTGAGGCCGTTGTTGAGTACCCCGAGCATCATCGCCCCCACCAGCGTGCCAATGATGGCGCCGCGCCCGCCGGAGATCGCCGCCCCGCCCAGCACTACGGCGGCGATGGCGTCCAGCTCGAAGCCTTCGCCGGCGTTGGGCTGCCCGCTCATCAGGCGCGAGGTCAGCACCAGCCCGGCCAGCGCGGCGGTCAAGCCGCTGATCACGTACACCAGCATCTTGTAGCGCGGCACGCGGATGCCGCTCAGGCGCGCCGCCTCTTCGTTGCCACCCATCGCGTAGACGTAGCGGCCGAACGGCAGCTGGTTGAGCATCAGCCAGGCCAGCAGGTACACGCCGAGCATGATCAGGATCGGCACCTGAATGCCCAGCACCGTGCCGCGGCCAAAGAACGCGAAGACGTCGGGCAGGCCGGAGATTGGGTAGCCGCCGGTATAGAGCAGCGCCAGGCCGCGGGCGATGCCCATCGACGCCAGGGTGACGATGATCGGCGGCATGCGCAGGTAGGCGATGCAGGCGCCGTTGGCCAGGCCGAACAGCGCGCCGACCGCCAGCGCCGCCACCATCGCCAGCGGGATCGGCACCGCCGCCAGCATCAGCCCGGCGGCGACCGAGCCGGCCAGCGCCATCACCGGCCCCACCGAGAGATCGATACCGCCGGTCAGGATGGCGCAGGTCATGCCCACCGCGATGATGGCATTGATCGACACCTGGCGCGCCACGTTGGTCAGGTTGTTGACGCTGAGGAAGCTGTCGTTCAACAGGCTCATCAGCACGAACAGGACAGCGAAGCCGATAAACGGCAAGACCGCCGGGTGATGCAGCAGTTTTTCCCAGCGCTTGCCGAGGCTGGGGCCGGCGGCGCGGCGCGCCACGGCGGGTTGGTCAATTCCGATCATAAGGCACTCCCGGTCGCGTGAAGCATGATGTAGTTGGATTCGATGTCGTCGCCGGTCAGCTCGGCAACGATGTGGCCGCCGCGAAACACCAGCACGCGGTCGCACACGCCGATGATCTCCGGCAGTTCGGAGGAAATCATGATGATGGAGATGCCCTGCTGGGTCAGTTGCTGCATCAGCTGGTAGATCTCGGCCTTGGCGCCCACGTCGATGCCGCGCGTCGGTTCGTCGAAGATCAGGATGTTGCAGTCGTTGTTGAGCCAGCGGGCGATCACCACCTTCTGCTGGTTGCCGCCGCTCAGGGTGCTGACGGCGGTCTCGGCGTCCGGGGTTTTCACCCCCACGGCGCGGATCAGCCGCTGCACCACGTCGCGATCCTTGCGGGCGCTGACGAAGATCTTGCCGCGCCGGTGGTGCCGGTTGAGGGTGATGTTCTGCGCCACCGAGAACGGCAGCACCAGGCCCTCGGTTTTGCGGCTCTCCGGCAGCAGGCCGATGCCCTGCGCCAGCGCCTGCGCCGGGGAGCGCAGCGCCGCCGGTTGGCCGCCGAGGCTGACGCGTTTGCGGTGGCAGCGGCTGGCGCCGATCAGCGCCGAGACGGTCTCGGTGCGCCCGGAGCCCACCAGCCCGGCGAAGCCGAGGATCTCGCCCTTGTGCAGGTGGAAGCGGTCGGTCGCGCCGTGCTTCTCGCGCTGGATCTCCGCCTCCAGCAGCACCGTGGCGGTATCGACCGGGTGCTGTTTCACCGGGAAGGCGTTCTCGATTTTGCGCCCGACCATCAGCCGCACCAGCTCTTCCACGTTGGTGTCGCCGGTGGCCAGCGTTTCGATGTAGGCGCCGTCGCGCAGCACGGTGATGCGATCGCAGATGGTGAAGATCTCGTCCAGGTGGTGCGAGATAAACACCATGCCGACGCCCAGCAGCCGCAGATCGTTCATCACGCTGAACAGGTGCTCGGCCTCGCCCGGCGTCAGCGTGGCGGTCGGTTCGTCCAGCACCAGCACCCGCGCCTCCAGCGACAGCGCCTTGGCGATCTCAACGAACTGCTGCTGCGCCACGCTCAGCTGCTCCACCGGGCAATCGAGATCGATAGCCACCGTCAGCCGCTTGAAAATGGCCTCGGCCTTGCGCCGCATCGCCCGCCGATCCAGCAGGCCCCAGCGGTTCTTGATCTCCCGGTTGAGGAAGATGTTGTCAATGGCGCTCATGTAGGGAATCAACGAGAATTCCTGAAAAATAATGCCGACGCCGGCCTCGATCGCCTGGCGATAGTTGTTAAAGCGGCGCTGCTCGCCGTCGATAAAAATATCGCCCTCGTCCGGCTGATAGATGCCGCACATGATTTTCACCAGCGTCGATTTGCCGGCGCCGTTTTCGCCCAGCAGGGCGTGCACTTCGCCGCGTTGAATGGCCAGATCGATGCCGTCCAGCGCCTTCACGCCGGGAAAACTCTTCTTTATTCGCTTCAGTTCCAGTAAAGGTGTCACCGCATTACCCTCCGCGCCGAACGCCCCGCCGCAGCGGGGCGAACCTGGCCGCTGTTACCAGCTAAAGCCGGCCGCATTGCTGCGGTCGATCAGCTTCACTTTGACCGGCACGGTTTTCGGCACCGTGGCGCCCCAGTAGCGGGCCAGCGCAATGCCGAGCGCGATGCGCAGCTGGTCGCGCGGGAACTGCGCCGAGGTGGCGATAAACGGCGAGTTCGGCTTGAGGATCTCTTTGATGGCTTCCGGCTGGCCGTCGACGCTCACCAGCTTGACCTTGGCGCCGTTGCTTTCGATCGCCGCCAGGGCGCCGAGCGCGCCGACGTCGTTGACGCTGAAGATGCCCGCCAGATCCGGCGCCGACTGCAGCATGTTTTCGGTCACGGTCAGCGCGGTGTCACGCTCCTGCTTGCCGTTTTGCTTGGTGACGATCTTGATGTCGGGGTATTTCTTCATCGCTGCTTCAAAGCCGCGCACGCGCTCCAGGATCGGCACCACCGGGATGCCGTCGAGGATCGCCACCTTGCCTTTGCCGCCCAGCGCTTTCGCCAGGTACTCGCCCGCCTGGAAGCCGGCGTCGTAGTTTTCCGAGCCGACGAACGAATCCAGCGGCCCTTCCGCCTGCGCGTCGATCGCCACCACCACCGCGCCAGCCTTATGGGCGGAGATCACCGCCGACTGTACCCCCACCGAATCGGTCGGGTTGATCAGCAGGATGTCCACCTTCTTCTGCAGCATGTCTTCCACGTCGCCGATCTGTTTGGCGACGTCATGGCGCGCATCGGCCACGTACACCTTGGCGCCGATATCCGCCGCCGCCTGATCCAGCGCCTGCTTCATGGTGACGAAGTAGTCGTTGTTCATTTCCTGGAACGACATACCGATAGTGATTTGCTTGGCCAGCGCCCCATGGCTGGCCGCCAACATTCCACCGGCGACGATAAAAGGCAGGGTCTTTTTGAATAATGAAAACATAGCCAATTCTCCTGTAGGGAAGCTTCTTGTTGTGGTTATCAGAGCAACAGCATGTCTTTACGTTTGGCCGACCGGCCGGCCCCCCATTGCGAGCGGGCCGGCGGTCGTGACGGCAACAGCGGTACAGCGGTACAGCGGGAGGGTCAGGGAACCAGGATCACCTTGATGGAGTCGGTCGAGTCCGCCAGGGCGAAGGCTTCGTCCCAGTCGTTCAATGAATAGCTGTGGGTCACCACGCCATTGGAGGTCACCAGCCCGCGCTCGAACAGATCGATGGCGATTTCGTAGCTGTAGGGCGCCAGGTGCGCGCCGCGAATGTCCAGCTCTTTGCGATCGCCGATGATCGACCAATCGACGGTGGTTTCCTTGCCGAACACGCTGAACTCCACGAAGCGGCCCAGCTTGCGGATCATCTGCAGCCCCTGGGTGACGCCGATCGGCGCGCCGGTGGCCTCGATGTAGACGTCGCAGCCGTAGCCGCCGGTCAGCGATTTGACGATCTGGTCGGCGTCTTCCTTCAGCGGGTTGATCACCACGTCGGCGCCGAACTCTTTCGCCAGCGCCAGCCGCTCGTCGATGGCGTCGATCACGATCAGTTTCTTCGGCGTCTTCAGGCGCGCCACCTGCACCATACACAGCCCGAGCGGCCCGGCGCCGGCCAGCACCACCACGTCGTCCAGCTGGATGTCGCCGCGCGCCACGGTGTGGATGGCGCAGGCCATCGGTTCAATCAATACCGCGTCTTCATGGCTCAGGCTTTCCGGGATCTTGTGCACGATGGCGTTCTCGGAAAAGCGCATGTACTCCGCCATGCCGCCCTCCGCCACGTCTTTTTGGAAACCGTAAATGTTATGCGTCTCACACATCCAGTAACTGCCGGATTTGCAGTAGCGGCACTCCCAGCACGGCACGATCTGCTCGGCGATCACCCGCTCGCCGAGCTGGTATTTGCCTTCCGCGCCCTCGCCCAGCGCGGCGATGCGGCCGTAGAACTCGTGCCCCGGCACCACCGGCGGTTTGACCCACGGGTTTTCCCCCCAAAACATCTGCGCGCCGTTCTTGCACTTGCAGTCGCCGGCGCAGATGCCGCAGCCTTCCACCTTGATCACCAGCTCGCGCGCCTTCGGCAACGGCGTGGGTACCTGTTCGAAACGATAGTCCTGCGGGCCGTGGCAAACGACCGCACGCATTTTTTCCGGCAACTGGCTCATTTCTTCCTCCAATACACTCATTAAACGCTTGAATTTTCTTAATGTTGACGTTGTCATTTTTATCCAGCAAAAAACAACAAACGCTATAAAGTGATAAATTTCAATAAATTAATCATCAAACATCCAGGAAAACCAAAAATGACAACGTGAACATAGAGCAACATATAACCAAAGCTGCAAAAATAATTATTTGAGCGAAATCACATATCGTTAACATTGCGGCTAAAAATGCTACAAATGCGGATCGCGATCCCATTTACTGGATCGGCGATCCGGGGTGATCCGCTAAATCAGCAGGCGCACGCGATCGTAGATCTGGCGATCTTCCGGCCGCGACGATCGCGCCTGCTGGCGCAGGGTGCGCACCAGCGTGTCGATAAACGCATGGGCGGCGGCGCTTAGAATGCTGTTGCGCCGAGTGACGATATTCAGCTGCACCGGCCGGCAGCTCTCCCGCAGCGCCAGCGGCTGCAGGCGAGAGGCGAACTGCGGCAGCGCGGCAATCGGCTGCGGACAGCAGGTACACATTTCGGCGAACTCCACCAGCGCCTGCAGCATGCCGAACGAATGCGCCTGGATAATGCGCTGGCGCGGCAGGCGCACGCCGTGGCGGAGAAACACCTCGTCGAACAGCGCATCGAAACTTTCCGGGGTATAGCTCATCACCCAATCCTGTTCCAGCAGCTGATGCAGCGAGGTGCTGTGCGCCAGCGGGTGGCCGAGCCGCACCATGTACGCCGTTTCATACTCCAGCAGCGGCTCGCAGTGGAACTCCTGCGGCGCCGACGACGCCGGCAGCGGCGTGATGGCGAAATCCATCGTGCCCTCGCGCAGCTGCGACTGGGCGTTGGCCATCAGGCTTTCCGACAGCTCCAGCCGCACCGCCGGCATCTTGCTGCGAAACGCCATCACCGCCGACGGCAGCACCGTCAGCATCAGCCAGGGGGTGAACGCCGCCTTGACCAGATCCGCCGTGCGCCCGCGCAGCGCCGCCATTTCGCCCTGCGCCTGCTCCAGCTGGTTCAGCACCAGCCGGGCGTGCGCCAGCAAGGTTTTGCCGTAGGGGGTAAAGCCCAGCCCGGTCGGGGTGCGGATCAGCAGCGGCAGCGCCTGTTCCTGCTCCAGTTCGCGCAGCGCGCGGGTCACCGCCGCCTGCGACAGCCCCAGATGCCGCGCCGCCGCGCGAATGCTGCCGCTGTCGGCGCTGGCCACCAGCGCCTGCAGTTGGTGCAGTTTCATGTTCACCTCCTGACAATCATCGGTTGTCAGCATAACCGAACGGCGGCTACCCGGCAAAAACGGAGTTTGCTAGTCTCGATGCCTACCCCTCTGCCCCATTCCCCGCCCGTTGGCCGGGACCCTTTGCCGGAGACCGTGATGAGCCCTTCACTCGTACTGCCTGAGATCGCCGCCGTTCATGATGAGATGGTCGCGCTTCGCCGCCACATACACGCCCACCCGGAGCTGGGATTTAAGGAGTTCGCGACGTCGGATCTGGTGGCGCAGCGTCTGGAGGAGTGGGGTTACCGCGTCACGCGCGGCGTAGGACAAACCGGTGTTGTCGCCACATTGCAGCGCGGGCCGGGAAAATCGCTCGGCATCCGCGCCGACATGGACGCCCTGCCGATCGCCGAAACGACCGGCTTGCCGCATGCCAGCACCCATGCCGGGGTGATGCACGCCTGCGGCCACGACGGGCACACCGCCATGCTGCTGGCGGCGGCGCGCTGTCTGGCGCGGCAGCCGAACTTCAGCGGCACGCTGCACCTGATCTTTCAGCCGGCGGAAGAAGGCGGCGGCGGCGCCAGAGTGATGATTGAAGACGGCCTGTTTGAGCGCTTCCCCTGCGACGCGGTGTTCGCCATGCACAACGTGCCCGGCTTCCCCACCGGCCACCTGGGCTTCGCCAGCGGCCCCTTGATGTGCTCGGCCGATACGGTGCACATCACCCTGCACGGCCACGGCGGCCACGGCGCAGTGCCGCAGAGCACCGTCGATCCGGTGGTGGCCTGCGCGGCCATCGTCATGAGCCTGCAAACCATCGTGGCGCGCAATATCGATCCGCAGGAAACGGCGATCGTCACCGTGGGAGCGATGCAGGCCGGCCAGGCCGCCAACGTAATCCCGGCGACCGCCACCCTGACGCTCAGCGTGCGCGCGCTGACGGCGGTGGTGCGCGCGCGGCTGGAACAGCGCATCACCGAGCTGGTCACGGCGCAGGCCGCCAGCTTCGGCGCCCGCGCGGAGATCGACTACCGGCACGGCTACCCGGTGCTGGTGAACCACCCGGCAGAAACCGAGCTGGCGCGCGCGGTGGCGCTGGACTGGGCCGGAGAGAGCCAGGTTATCCCCACGCTGCGGCCGTTTACCGCCAGCGAAGATTTCGCCTTTATGCTGGAGAAGTGCCCAGGCAGCTACATCTCGATCGGCAACGGCCCCGCAACGCCGGGCAATTCCCTGCACAACCCCGGCTACGACTTCAATGACGACAACCTGTCGGTAGGCGCCACCTACTGGGTCAAATTGGTCGAGCGCTTTTTGGCTCGCCCCACTGTTTAATCGCCAACGCTGAGGAAATGACATGAAAACCATCAAAGGGCTGTTGTTGTTGCTGCCGCTGGCCGTGAGCTTTCCCGCGCTGAGCGGCGAATTCAGCGGCAAGGTGATCAAGCTGGGCATCGATCCCACCTTTCCGCCGCTGGAATATAAAAACCCGCAGGGCAAGCTGACCGGCTTCGGCGTCGACATCGCCCAGGCGCTGTGCGATCAGATGCAGGCCAAATGCGTGTGGGTGGAAAGCAGCTGGGACGGCATGATCCCCGGCCTGCAGGCGAAGAAATTCGACGCCATCGCCTCGTCGATGACCATCACGCCGCAGCGCCAGCAGCAGATCGCCTTCTCCAGCAAAGTCTCCAACGCCCCGGCGCGGCTGGTGGCGCATAAGGGCAGCAACCTGCAGCCTACCGCCGCCTCGCTGAAGGGCAAATCGGTCGGCGTGCAGCAAGGCTCCAGCCAGGAAGCCTATGCCAACGCGCTGTGGCGCCCGGCCGGCGTTAACGTGGTCGCCTACCAAAGCCAGCAGGAGGTGAACGAAGATCTGGCCAACGGTCGTCTGGATGCGTCGCTGCTGGCCAGCGTCAGCGCCAGCGAGTTCTTCAAAACGCCCGGCGGCAAAGATTTCGCCTTTATCGGGGCCGAGCTGAGCGACAGCAAATACTTCGGCGTCGGCGACGGCATTGGGGTGCGCAAAGAGGATACCGCGCTGCTGAACGCCTTCAACACCGCGCTGCAGGCGATCCGCGCCAACGGCACTTACAAGAAAATCAACGACAAGTATTTCGACTTCGACATGTACGGATCGGAGCAGTAACCAGCGTTCCCCGGCGGTCACCTGCAGATCCTGCAGGATGGGGAGGCGCCTTCGGCCGCCGGGGAACGCCCCAACGGAAACGGCAGCGTCGGCAAGAACGGAAAATCAGGCGGGATAAGGATGCGGGCCAGGCAGGACGCCCGGCCCGCTAAAGCGGGTTACTTCACTTCACCCATCGCTTTCAGCTTTTTGGACAGCTCGCGGCGTTCTTTGGACAGATCGGCATTTTTGATGATGTAGTCATCAACGCGATCTTCGTAGTCGCTGCGCATGTTGGCGATGATGCCCTGAATGTCTTCAATGCTCATGCCGGGCTTGATGTACTCACTCAGGTTGTCGAGCAGCAGCACGCGCTTCTGGTTATCACGAATTTTCTTTTCGTTGTCGACGATCTCGCGTTGCAATTTGTTTTTGCGGCGGAACATACGCACAAACTCCAGCACGTCCTGGAAACTCGGCTTATTTGCATTATCCATCTTTATACCCTTGCTTTAGTAATACACAGATTCATTTGCTTACGGCCACATGGCACCAAGATACAGGTTTGTGGCGGTCCGGCACAACAGTGATTGCCTTATCTTACCCACTTTGCCCCGGCGGCCAAAACCCAAAGCGCCGCCTTCATGATCTGACCCCTTATTCGCGCCCGGCGGCGGTGCAGACCAGGAGCAGATCCCCCAGCTCTTCCAACTGCTGCGCCAGCTCCATGCTGAGCCAGACATAGCCGTAAATCGGCGCTTCGCCGTGCTGGCCGAGGCTGACCTCCTGCATCAGCGTTTTCAGCTCGCCGGCGATCTCCGCCAGCTGCCCCGCCGCCGCCTGCCGCTGTTCCTGCGGCCCTTCGCGCATCAGCACCGCCAGCGATTCCAGCGAACTCAGCGTCAGCAGCTGGGTGCTGCGCAGCGTGCGGGCGTTCAACATGATGAAGTGCGTTTCACGCGAGGCCCAGTAGGCGTCGGCCATCAGCTCCAGCGTGCATACCAGATTGCGGCTGAGGGTTTGCACCGCCTCGAACACCGCTTTGGGGATGCGGGTTTCCTTACTGGCGGGCACGATCAGGCTGCGCAGCTTCACCACCTGATTCAACAGATCCTTGAGCTGCGGCTCCAGCCGCGGCCGCTCAATGACGTTCGGCGAAAAATAGGCGCCATAGAGGCGGGCGGCGGTTTGCAGGCAGTCCGCCATTTGCATGCGCCACAGAATATAGGCGCGCTGTGGGTAGATGCTGGTGAACAGCAGCGCCAGCAGCGAGCCGAAGATCACGTCGCCGCTGCGCCACAGCGCGGTGTGCATGTCGCCGGCGCCCGCGCCGCACACCACCGCCAGCGTGATCCCCACCAGCAGCGCCATATACGGCCGCTTGCCGAGCGTCAGGTAACCGCAGACGAACATCACCACGCCGCACCAGGCCAGCATCAGCGGCAGCGAATAGAGTTCCAGATACAGGGCAATCAGGCCGGAAGCGGCGCCGAACACCGTGCCGGCAATGCGTTGCAGCGCCCGCTGCAGCACGTTGCCCCAAAACGAGATCGGCCCCATCACCACCACCAGGGTGATCAGCGGCCAGGTGCCTTCAGGCACCGCCAGCAAGCGGATCAGCAGAAAGGTCAGGATAAACGCCAACCCAATGCGCACGCCGTGAACGATGCGATAGTGTCGATAGGTCAGCAATTCAAGGGAAGAGATTTTTCGATCGAGGCGCACGATGCCTCCGATAAAGACCAGCCAGGCCGCTATTTTAGCGGAGGAAACCCGGCAAGGAAAAGGCGAATGAGGCGTCCCCCATTCGCGGTCAGGCTCAGGCGGCGTACTTGTCGACCAGCGCGCGCAGAACGGCGGCGGTTTCGACATCCATCACGCCGTCATACTTCTGCTGGCGGAAGTGCAGCTGGAACGCGCGCACCAGCTGACGATAGCCTTCTGCGGTGTTCGCCGCCGAGGTATCGTAGCCGTATTGGGCGAACAGTTTCAGCAGCTCGGCCTGCGCCGGCAGGCCCTGGCGGCAGTATTCCTGCTGGCGCTGCTGCTTGGTCGCCTCGTCATACCAGGCGCCGACGCCGGCCTGATACAGCTGCTGCCACGGGAACTGCGGGCCCGGATCGCTCTTGCGGCCCGGCGCGATGTCGGAGTGCGCCACCACGTTCACCGGCGAGATGTCCGGGTAACGCTGCAGGATGTTCTGCGCCAGCTGGGTGACCGCCTCGATCTGCTGCGGGTTGAACGGCGGGAAGGTGATGTTTCCACCGTCGCCGCTCGCCAGGTTGACGATCTCGATGCCGATCGAGGTGTCGTTGATATTGCTGCGGGTGCCCCACTGGCTGGCGCCGGCATGCCAGGCGCGCTCGTTTTCGTCCACCAGGTTGAAAATGCGCACGCCGCTGAAGCCGGCGGCCTGATAGGTGGCTTCGGTCGGATCCGGCACCAGATAGTGTGCGCTGACCGATTTTCCGGTCAACGACTTCACCGAGTCGGCGAAGTTTTGCGCCGTGTAGTGCAGCACCAGAAAACGCACGCGGTGGCCGAAGCTGGCGACCGATCGGTAGCTATTGTAATCAATCTTGTACATCGTAAAGTCCCTCTCTCGCTTGATTTCACTGAGCGGCCCCTCATCATGACAGGCCACCCCGCACAGGTGAACCTTTGGCTCACCCTTTTTGTTTTAGCTAATTGCTAAATTATGCGCAAGCGTTTTTTAGCAAAACCGTTATTTACCTTTTTGCTAAAGAGTGCGATCATGGCACGATGGAAACTAAAGAAATCAGGCGCAACAATCTGCGCGAATTGATGGCCCGCTACGCCCGGCAAGGCGTCAACCAGAATGAATTCGCCACGCTGGTTGAGTCTTCCGCGCCGACGCTGAGCCAAATCATCGGGGAAAAATCCTCCCGCAATCTTGGCGACAATCTGGCCAGGCGGATCGAGGCCCGGCTGAATTTGCCCAAGGGCTGGTTCGACGTGTTTCACGAAAAGCAGCTGGTACGCCCGTTTGACAACGTGGCAGCGGAGTCGGACTTCCAGCCCGCCCGTTTGAAACCGGTGGTATGGGAAGATACCGAACAAGACAAGGAAGAGTTTGTGGAGATCCCGCTGCTGGATATCGATTTTTCCGCCGGCGACGGCTGCTACGAAATCGTCGATCGCGAGGAGTTTTCGCTGATCTTCCGCCGTTACTATCTGCACAAGATGGGGGTGGCGGTCAACGCCGCGCGCATTATCCGCATCTCCGGCTCCAGCATGGAACCGCGTCTGCAGGACGGCGACGTGGTCGGCATCAACACCGACGACACGCGCATCCGCGAAGGCAAGACCTACGCCATCCGCCACGGCAATTTGCTGCGGGTGAAGGTGCTGATCGAGCAGCCGGACGGCGGCGTCGTCATCCGCTCCCTCAACCGGGAAGAGTACCAGGACGAGCATCTCAGCTATCAGCAGCGCAAGGAGCAACTGGTGGTGCTCGGCCGCGTCTTCTGGTCCTCTTCGTCCTGGTAGCGGAGCAACCTCGGGCGCCCGGTGCGCCCGGCGGTTATTTGAAGTCCACCACCATCTGCTGCTGGATAGACAGCCCGCGGGTCGACTGCACGCAGCCGGCGATATAGTCGGTAAAGCGCGGCGGCTTCGGCATGCCCAGCTTGAGGATCTTTTCGTTGCTGAAACGCACGTTGAGCATGGCGAACGATCCGTACAGGCGCATCGCCTTGAGCATCAGCCGCTCGTTGCACGGGCCGAAAATGTCTTTCAGCTGGCGGCGCATTTTCACCAGCGCGTCATAGGTCACCTGCGCATACTCATCGCCCACCGGCGCCTTTTCCAGCGCCGCCGCCATGGCGCGGTCGATTTCGGCAAAGCTGACGCTGCTCTCCTCACCGGCGGAGATGTGATAAACGTCGTTCTCCAGCGTTTCGCTGTTCATCAGCATCACCAGCGCATCCGCGCAGTAGTCCGCCGGGATCACATCGATATTGTCCTGCAGCGAGCACATGAATTTGCGCAGCATCAGCGCCATGCCGAACACCCAGAAAATGCTGCTGGAAGGCTGGCAGCCCAGGCGGGTGTGGCCCACCACGATCGACGGACGAGCGATGGTCAGCGGCAGTTGCGGGCAACGCTGGCGCATCAGCTGTTCGATGGTGGATTTGGAACGGGTGTATTCCACCAGATGCTCGGCATCTTCCTCAAACTCGCCGCTCTCCGCCACCAGCGAACCCGGCTCCGGCGAACAGGACATGGCGGTACCGACGTGCAGGAAACGTTTTAATCCCGGCACCTGCGCCATTCTTTCGGCAAAGGCCAGAGTGCCTTCTACGTTTACCTTCCAAATGAGCGGGTTATTACCAAATGAAGCAACGGCCGCGCAGTTAATAACGTGCGTGACTTTGTTAATACGTGCGTCAGTTAAAAAGTCGGCCGGCTCGGAAAGGTCGCCCAACAATATATTTTCTATCGTAATTTTAGACAGCAGGTTCGCGTCGATATTAAACTTTTCCATATTCGCGCGAATACGGGCCAGCCCTTGTTGTGCATCGTCGGCGCGCACCAGCAAAAGATAATTAACAGACTGATTTTCAATCAATAATTTCTCGAGAACCGCACCACCCAAAAAGCCGGTAGCGCCGGTCAACAGTAGCGTTTTCATAATTGTCATCCACATTGGTATTGAATGTGGGAGATTGTATCTGCGGGTATTTAAACAAATATTAAATAGAATTACGGCGCCAGAAATCACTTCTCTTAATATTATCTTAAGGAATCTTTTGATACATCCAACGTGGATTTAGTAACAAAAGAATCTCATCTATTTTATGATTAATCTCTGCCGTTTAAATACCATTGATGTAGCACCTGATTTAATTTATCGGTCAATGTTATTTCTCTTATCGTCCGTGGAGGACTTATGACCTATAACCAAAAAATCTGGTTGGGGGTTTTGCTGCTGTGCGCCCTGTTTTGGGGGGCGGTGATAAGCGGCGCCTGTTCGCTGTATAACCGGGCGGATCGCTTCCAGGCTCACCACCCGGAGAGCGAGCTCGCCGCTCGCCACAGCCAGCCCCCTTGCACGCAACCCAGCTCACAGGCATCAAGCGCCCCCCGGAATGGGTAGGGACAAGACCCGCTAACGATCCTATTATGCCCTAAGGTTAACAGGGAGATAACGATGGCTCGAAAGCTGGATAGCTTACCGCAGGCACAACGCGAGAAAATAGAAACCGATTTGCTGGCCATCAGCGTGATCTACAATGAGCGCTACGGCATCGCCTCGACCCAGGCGGAAACGGAACGACAGATCCCCGACCACCTGCTCCCCTACTTTCATCAACGGCTGGATTACTATCGCCGTGCGTAATTGCGCGCATTTCGCTAACCGTCACTTGGCATCGCTCCCTACGCCGTTACAATAGGAGCATATTGTATCCGCCACTGAAGAGACGCGATTTTGAGCAGCAAGGCAACGGCCACATTTTATATTCACGATTACGAAACCTTCGGCAAAAGCCCGTCGCTGGACCGCCCGGCGCAGTTTGCCGGCGTGCGCACCGATATGGATTTCAACATTATCGAAGAGCCGCTGGTCATCTACTGCGCCCCGGCCGACGACTACCTGCCGGAACCCGAGGCGGTGATGATCACCGGCATCACGCCGCAGGTGGCGCGCGCCAAAGGCGTTAACGAAGCCGAATTCACCCGCCAAATCCACCAGGCCTTCAGCGTGGCCGGCACCTGCATTCTCGGTTACAACAACATCCGTTTCGATGACGAAGTGAGCCGCAATATCTTCTATCGCAACTTCTACGATCCCTATGCCTACAGTTGGCAAAACGGCAACTCGCGCTGGGATCTGCTGGATGTGATGCGCGCCTGCTACGCCCTGCGCCCGGACGGCATCGTCTGGCCGGAAAACGAAGACGGCTTCCCCAGCTTCCGCCTGGAGCATCTCACGCGCGCCAACGGCGTCGAGCACACGCAGGCTCACGACGCAATGTCGGACGTTTACGCCACCATCGCCATGGCCAAGCTGGTCAAGCAGGCGCAGCCGCGGCTGTTCGATTTCCTGTTGCAGCACCGCAACAAGCACAAGCTGAACGCCCTGATCGACGTCGCCGAAATGACGCCGCTGGTGCACGTCTCCGGCATGTTTGGCGCGGCGCGCGGCAACACCAGCTGGGTGTCGCCGTTGGCCTGGCACCCGGACAACAAAAACGCGGTGATCATGTGCGATCTCGCCGGCGATATGACGCCGCTGCTGACGCTGAGCGCTGAGCAGCTGCGGGAACGGCTGTACACCCGCCGCGACGACCTGGCGCCGGATCAGGCGCCGGTGCCGATCAAGCTGGTGCACATCAACAAATGCCCGGTGCTGGCGCCGGCCAAAACCCTGCTGCCGGAGAACGCCGAGCGGCTGGGCATCGATCGCCAGGCCTGCCTGCAAAACCTGCAGCTGCTGAAACAGCACCCGGAAGTGCGTGAGAAAGTGGTGGCGCTGTTCGCCGAAGCCGAGCCGTTCAAAGGCTCCGACGACGTCGACGCCCGGCTGTATGACGGCTTCTTCAGCGACGCCGACAAGGCGGCGATGAGGATTATCCAGCAGACCAAGCCGCAGAACCTGCCGGCGCTGGATCTGGCCTTCAGCGACGGCCGCATGAAAGAGCTGCTGTTCCGCTTCCGCGCGCGCAACTACCCGAATACGCTGGACGATGCCGAACAGCGCCGCTGGCTGCAGCACCGCCAGGAAGCGCTGAGCGCGGAGCGCGTGCAGAGTTACCTGCTGCAGCTCGAATCGCTGTATAACCTGCACGAAGGCGACAAAGAGAAAACCGCCCTGTTGAAAGCGCTGTTCGATTACGGCAAAGAGTTGGTGGGGTAAACCCGCAGCAAGCAGAAAAGGAAAAGGCCGCGAATGCGGCCTTTTTTGTGGCTGAGGAGACGGCTCGCGCTTAGGCGGCGTCTTCGCTCGCTTGCGGCACCGGCAGACGGAAGCTGCGGGTGACGAAGGTCAGGTAGATCAGACCGATGGCCGCCCAGACCAGGCCCAGCGTCATCGAGCTGGCTTCCAGGTTGATCCACAGCGCGCCGACGGTCAATGCGCCCAGCACCGGCAGGATCAGGTAGTTGAACGTGTCTTTCACGGTGCGGTTCATCTTGTCGCGAATATAGAACTGCGAAATCACCGACAGGTTAACGAAGGTGAAGGCCACCAGCGCACCAAAGTTGATCAGCGCGGTCGCGGTCACCAGGTCAAACGACACGGCGGACAGCGCGATGGCGCCAACCAGCAGCACGTTCAGCGCCGGGGTACGCCACTTCGGATGTACATAGCCGAAGAAACGAGTCGGGAACACACCGTCGCGGCCCATCACGTACATCAGACGCGAAACGCCCGCGTGCGCCGCCATGCCTGACGCCAATACCGTCACGCAGGAGAACACCAGGATCACCGACTGGAAGAATTTGCCCGCCACGTACAGCATGATTTCAGGCTGCGACGCGTCAGGATCCTTGAAGCGCGAGATGTCCGGGAAGTACAGCTGCACGAAGTAAGACACCACGATAAAGATGATGCCGCCGATCAGCGCCGTCAGGAAGATGGCTTTCGGGATCACTTTTTCCGCGTCTTTGGTCTCTTCAGACAGCGAGCTGATGCCGTCGAAGCCCAGGAACGAGAAGCACAGGATGGTCGCGCCGGTAATCATCGGCACCACGTGAGCGTTATCGGACCAGAATGGGCGGCTGCTGACCAGCGTACCGGCGCCTTCGCCGTGGTAAACGCCGTTGATCACCAGGCCGAGGAACACGATCATGATCGCCACCTGCACCACCACGATGATGGAGTTCAGGTTAGCCACCAGCTTGATGCCGCGCAGGTTGAAAATCGTCATCAAGCCGACCAGCACCGCCACGAAAATCCAGGACGGAACGCCCGGGAAGATCGCTTCCAGGTAAATCTTGGCCAGCAAAATGTTGATCATCGGCATGAACAGGTAGTCCAGCAGCGATGACCAGCCCACCATAAAGCCGACGTGCGGGCTGATGGCTTTCTGGGCGTAAGTGTAGGCGGAACCGGCGGAAGGGAACTTCTTCACCAGTTTGCCGTAGCTCAGGGCGGTAAACAGGATCGCCAGCAGAGCGAAGGCGTACGCGGTCGCGACGTGACCATCGGTCAGGCCGGATACGATGCCGAAGGTATCGAAGATGGTCATTGGCTGCAGATAAGCCAGGCCCATCATCACTACCGGAACCAAAGTCAGGGTTTTACGCAGCTGAGTGCGCTGAGCCGGAGCGGCGTTGAGGGTGTTATCGGACATTGTTCAGCCCCCCCTTACCTTGAGCCTTGCGGATGGCGGACACGCCAAGACTTAAGGTTGCGGGGAAACTTCGCAACGAGCGACTTAATTCTAAAAGAAGGGGATTGTAAGCTGGATAACGGGTCGAGGTAACCTCGGCTGCTCCATAGTCGCTGCGGCCACAGCGGAAACCGGCGGGCACCGGTGCTAAAGTGAAAAATTGCCCCATCTTTCTAATCCTCATGAGTCACGACCATAAAGTTTTGTTTGATCGTGCACGAAACTATTTATCTATCCGGATCGGTGTCCGGCCTCGCTTGGTGTATGAAACGCTACGTTGGTAAAACTTAATGCAAAAAAAATAACCGACGCGTTAAAACGTCGGCTATCTGCATTTGAGATATTTTGCACCAGAATGCCTCCGGATGACAAGATCCGGAAGCCCTCAAATACAAATTCTTTTTGTCGATCGAGCGGAAAACCGGCCCGGCAGGCGAATTAATCCACTACCGGCAGGCCGGTCGGCCGCACATACCTCTTACTTTATACGCCCATTCAGGCATTTTTCAACATCCAGTCAATCTCGGTTTCCGTCACTCGCCGCTCGAACTGCAGCAGTTCGTCGGTCTTGCAGGCGTGATAAACCTGGGTGAAACGCTCGCCCAGATAGTGGGTCAGCGCGTGCTGATGCTCAAACTCGTACAGCGCGTCGCTCTGGCGGATCGGCAGCGGCAGCCCCTCCTGCTCCAGCCCGTTGCCGGTCACCGGCTCAGGCAGCGGCAGCGCGTTGTCCAGCCCGTACAGCATGCCGGCCAGGATCGCCGCCATCACCAGATATGGATTGGCGTCGGCGCCGGCCACGCGATACTCCACCCGATGGTTCTCCGGTTCGCCGCAGGGAATGCGCAGCGCCACGGTGCGGTTGTTGTGGCCCCAGGCGGCCTGGATCGGCACATACATCCCAGGCTGGAAACGCCGGTAGGCGTTGACGTTCGGCGCCAGCAGCGCCATCGACGCCGGCATCAGGGTGATCATCCCGGCCAGCGCCTGTTTCAGCAGTGGCGAATCCTCGCCTTCGTCGTCGGCGAACAGGTTGTTGCCCGCGCCGTCCTGCATGCTGACATGCACGTGCATGCCGCTGCCGGCATGATCCTCGTAGGGCTTGGCCATAAAGGTGGCGTGCATGTCGTGGTTCTCGGCCACCAGCCGCACCAGCCGTTTCAGCGCCAGCGCGTGGTCGCAGGCCAGCAAGATATCGTCGGTATGACGCAGGTTGACCTCGAACTGCCCCGGCGACGCCTCCGCCACCGCGCCGTCCGCCGGCAGCCCCTGCAGCTTCGCCAGCGCGTCGATGTCGTTCAGCACCTCGGCGAAATGGTTCAGGTTATCGACGGAGTACACCTGGCTTTGGGTGTTGCGCTCCTGGGTGCCGGGCGCGCACGGCGGCTGCAGATCGCCCTCCGCGTCGCGCTGCCGATCGATGAGATAAAACTCCAGCTCTACCGCTGCCACCGGGAACAAGCCGCGCTGTCGCAGCGCCTGCCACACGCGGTTCAACACATTGCGGGGTTCAACGTCAAAGGGAGTGCCATCTTCATCCAGCATGGTCAGCAGCACCTGGCCGATATGCTGCGGATCGGCGGCCGACGGCGTCAGCGAGCCGGGTACCGGCAGGCAAATGCGGTCCGGCTCGCCGAGCTCTTGCCCAAGGCCGGTCTCCTCCACCACGTTGCCGAGGATGTCCATGGCGAACACCGACGCGGGGAAGTAGCTGCCTTTTTCCAGTTTTTTCAACCCTGAGACGGGTATGCGTTTGCCGCGGAAGGAACCATTGAGATCGGTGAGAAGGATATCGACATACTGCGTGGCGGGATGGCGTTCCAAATAATGAGCAACCTCATTTTGGAACGCGCTACTTCGCCTCTCTTCATGATGCTGTGCAAAATGTTCAACTGCTGCGCTATTGGTTTGCATACGTCACCCGCCATTATGCTCTTAAGGCGCGTTGGCGCCCGTCCGCCGTTCGATTCAACACATGATTGGATTTCTCGCCAGGCTGCGCCGCTGCCGGGCGCTCAAAATAACATCCACACCATGAAACATAGTCTTAACAGAATAGGTTTGCAAATGTTACAATCCTGTTTGATTATTCGCCGCCGGCTGCTAAATTGATAAAATATTGACCGAAAAGGCCTTGCCGCCATTTTTACGTCAACTATTTCGTCCAACGCACCGAGAGTGAACATGGGCAATATATTTTCCAAACCTGCCCTAACTACCGATATCATGCAACATCGTTATCGCCCAGACAGGCGCCCGATAGCGATATTCATGTCTGCCTGTCGCCCCTACCAGAAGGAAGTACCGCTATGAGCGAAGCCAGCTTGGCACCGGGCAAACGCCTGTCGCAGATCCGTCAGCAATTGGGTTTGTCGCAGCGCCGGGTCGCCGAACTGTCCGGGTTAACCCACAGTGCGATCAGCACCATCGAACAGGACAAGGTCAGCCCGGCCATCAGCACGCTGCAAAAGCTGCTGAAGGTGTATGGCCTGTCGCTGTCTGAATTCTTTGCCGAACCGGAAGCCGTCGACGAGCCGCGCGTAGTGATCGACGCCGAGGATCTAATTGAGATCGGCAGCCAGGGGGTGTCGATGAAGCTGGTGCACAACGGCAGCCCGACGCGTAACCTGGCGATGATGCTGGAAACCTACCAGCCCGGCACCACCACCGGTGAAAAGATCAAGCACCAGGGCGAAGAGATCGGCACCCTGCTGGAGGGCGAGATCGTGCTGACCATCAACGGCCAGAGCTACTGCCTGACCGCCGGACAAAGTTACGCCATCAACACCGGCATTCCGCACAGCTTCAGCAATACCTCGGCGCGCATCTGCCGCATCGTCAGCGCACACACCCCCACCACCTTCTGACCGCTTATCGCTCCGGCGTAGCCTGACGCAGGCTGCGCCCCTACCCGCCAACGCGTTTTCCACCGCCGTTATGCCATTTTGTTGGTTGCCAACGGCGTAATCTGTGTTACAACAGAGCATAACAGCCATCTAAACATCTAAACGGCCTTAATACCCTATGTCAACCGCACCGCCTTCGCGCCTCGAGATGCGCAATATCTCGATCGCCTTCGCCGGCTTCAATGCACTGCAGGACGTGGACTTCACGCTGCAGGGCGGCTCAATCCACGCGCTGGTCGGCGCCAACGGCGCGGGCAAGTCGACGCTGATGGCGATCCTTTCCGGCGCCCACGATCATTATCGCGGCGAGATCCTGATCGACGGCCAGGCGGTGACGATCCACTCCCCGCTGCAGGCGCGCCGCCACGGTATTCACGTGGTGCAGCAAGAGGTCGACGTCGCGCTGATCCCCACGCTGTCGGTGGCGGAAAACATCATGCTGGACTGGCTGAACGAACCGGGCCACTGGCTGAACTGGACGGAGCTGCACCGCCGCGCCGCGCAGCTGCTGCAGCAATGGGCGCTGCCGCTCAACCCGCGCAGGCGGCTGGCGGACTGCACGCTGGCGGAAAAACAGCAGGTGCTGCTGGCGCGCGCGCTGTCGCACCGCTGCCGTTTTCTGGTGCTCGACGAACCGACCGCGCCGCTCGATCGCACCGAGAGCGAGCGCCTGTTTAACGTGGTGCGCCGCCTGCAATCCGAAGGCATCGGCATCGTATTTATTTCCCACCGCATCCACGAACTGAGCGACATTTGCGATCGGCTGACGGTGCTGCGCGACGGCCGGCGCGTCAGCGAGGACGCCATGCGCGGGCTGAGCGGCGAACAGATCGTCGAGAAGATGCTCGGCCATCGGCTGGACGATATTTTCCCGCCGCCGCGCCCGCCGCACGCCGAGCGAACGCTGCTGCAGGTGCAAGGCTTGCGCGATCGCCACAAGCTGCGCGACGTTTCGCTGCGGCTGCATGAGGGCGAAATTCTCGGCATCGCCGGGCTGGCGGGAGCCGGCAAAACCGAGCTGTGCAAAGCGCTGTTCGGCGCCAGCACCGTGCAGCTCGAGCGCGGCGAACTGCGCGGGCAGCCCTGGGCGCCGCGCGCGCCGCACCTCTCGGTCGAACAAGGATTGGCGCTGGTACCGGAGGAACGCCGCAAAGAAGGCATTTTCATCGATGAGGCGATCCCGATGAACCTGAGCGTCAGCGCCGACGACAGCTTCTCGCGCTGGAGCCTGTTCAGCCGGCGACAAGAGCTGCGCTGGGCGCGCGAGATCATGCAACGCCTGAACATTCGCGCCTCGGGCCCGCAACAGCGGCTGGCGCGCCTGTCCGGCGGCAATCAACAAAAAGTGGCGATCGGCAAATGGCTGCGCGGCGACGCCGAGGTGCTGATCTTCGATGAACCGACCAAGGGCGTGGACATCAAGGCCAAGCAAGAGCTGTTTGGCCTGATCGACGGCCTGGCGCGCGCCGGCAAGGGCGTGGTTTACGCCTCCGGCGAGTTCGCCGAACTGGTTGGCCTGTGCGATCGCATCTGCGTGCTGTGGGACGGCCGCATCGTGGCGGAGTTGAACGCCGCCGACATCGACGAAGAAACCTTATTGCTCTATTCCACCGGAGGAACCCCTGCGTGAGTAAAGAATTAGCCCTGCGGCCTGCGCTGCCCTGGCGCCAACAGCTGTTCGATTTCCTCTACAAATGGGGCATGCTGCTGACCGTGGCGGCGCTGATCGCCCTGTTCGGCCTGGCGTCGGACAACTTCCTCGATGCCAACAACATCATCAATATCCTGCGTTCGATCGCCATCGTGACGGTGATCGCCATCGGCGTCTCTATCTCGCTGTCGGTCGGCGGTTTCGATCTGTCGGTCGGCTCGACCGCCTCGCTGGCCAACGCGCTGGTAATTTCGCTGTTCGTCTGGCACGGGTTCGGCACCACCGGCGCCATCGTGGTGACGCTGCTGCTGTGCACGCTGGTCGGCCTGTTCAACGCCCTACTGATCGTGGTGTTCAGAATTCCCGATATGCTGGCGACGCTGGCCAGCCTGTTCGTGATCCAGGGCGTGGCGATGACCTACAGCTACGGCGGATCCATCACCCAAAACATGGTGCTGCCGAATGGCGACATGGCGGAAGGCCTGATCCCGGAGGTATTTTCCGCCCTCGGCCAGGTGCCGGTGATCGTGCTAATCATGCTGGCGGTCACCGTCGCGGTGCAGCTGTTCCTGTCGTTGACCAAGCATGGCCGCCGCATGTATGCCATCGGCGGCAACCCCGAGGCGGCGCGCCTTTCGGGCATCCGCACCGTGCGTTACAGGGTTGCCGCTTATGTCATTTCCTCTTGGCTGGCGGCGCTTGGCGGCATCTTGCTGGCGTCACGTATCGGCTCTTCGCAGGTCAACGCCGGCGGCGGCTATCTGATGGACGCGGTGGCGGCGGCCTATATCGGCTTCTCGCTGGCCGGGGCCGGCAAACCCAATGCGCTCGGCACTCTGATCGGCGCGGTGATCCTCGGCGTGCTGCAAAACGGGCTGGTGATGCTGTCGGTGCCCTACTACGCCATGGACATTATCAAAGGCCTGGTGCTGGCGCTGGCGCTGGCCATCACCTACATCCAAAAACGCTGATCCTCCCCGGCGCACGCCCGCTGCGCCGCTTTTCCCTTTAATTCATCCGGTTACCCTTTCCCGTCAGCAGAACAAGCATACAAATGATATGAATTATCATTAGCGTTTACATTCAGTAAAAAATCCTTACAATACCCTCACGCAACGCTGACGAAGCGAAGTATTTCTCAGCGAACGATGAATAATTTCATTAGAAATTCAATTGGTTAATTACTTTCACTTCAATCCAGGAAAGGTTTACCTCATGGAAACGCCACGTTACAGCAAGCTCGCCGCTCTGGTGATCGCCTCACTCAGCGCCACCGCCGCGCTGGCCGCGCCGCAGGACGACACCCAGGACACCATGGTCGTCACCGCCTCCGGCTTCCAGCAAAAAATTCAGGACTCCGCCGCTTCCATCTCGGTGATCCCGCGCCAGCAAATTGAAGACAAGGCCTATCGCGACGTGACCGACGCGCTGAAAGACGTGCCGGGCGTGGTGATCACCGGCGGCGCCAGCAGCAGTGACATCAGCATCCGCGGCATGTCCTCCAAGTACACCCTGATCCTGGTGGACGGCAAGCGCGTCGACACCCGCGGCACCCGTCCGAACAGCGACAACGCCGGCATCGAACAGGGCTGGCTGCCGCCGATGGAAGCCATCGAGCGCATCGAAGTGGTGCGCGGGCCGATGTCTTCGCTGTACGGCTCCGACGCCATGGGCGGCGTGATCAACGTCATCACTCGCAAGACCTCCCGCACCGAGTGGAAAGGCTCGCTGCACGGCGACGCCACCCTTCAGGAAAACCGCGATTCCGGCGATCTGTTCCAGACCAACGCCTACGCCTCCGGCCCGCTGGTTGAAGGGCTGCTCGGCCTGCGGGTCAACGGCCTGCTGTCGCGCCGCGCGGAAGATAAAATCGCCAACGGTTACAACGAACAGCGCATGCGCAGCGGCACCGCGGTGTTCACCCTGACGCCGGACGAGAAAAACGAATTCGACTTCGAAATCGGCCGTTCGCTGCAAGATCGCAACAGCACGCCGGGCAAATCGGTGGTGGCGGAGCGCTGCAGCAAAGGTAAATGCTCGCCGACGTCCCGCAGCGAAAGCCTGTATACGCGCACCAACTACGCGCTGACCCACAACGGCTATTATGACTTCGGCAACTCCACCAGCTACGTGCAGCGGGAAGAGACCAATAACCCAGGCCGTAACATGAAGATGTACAACACCATCTTCAACACCCAGAACCAGTTCGAACTGGGTTCCCACATGCTGAACCTCGGCGGCCAATACCGCTATGAAAAACTGGGCGACGGCGGTAACCAGCTTGAATCGGCTCAAGGTCTCAGCAAGCTGACGCGCTGGAGCTGGGCATTGTTCGCTGAAGACGAATGGGCGCTGACCAACGACTTCAGTCTGACAACCGGCATCCGCATGGATCAGGACGAAAACTTCGGCAGCCACTGGACGCCGCGCATGTATGGCGTCTGGCACCTGACCGAACAGTGGACGCTGAAAGGCGGCGTCTCCGCCGGTTACAAATCGCCTGACCTGCGCCAATCCTCTCCTAACTGGGGCCAGGTCACCGGCGGCGGCGTGCGTAAAGGCATCATCGTCGGCAACCCGGATCTGCAGCCGGAGAAGAGCCTGAGCGAAGAGATCGGCCTGATGTGGGATAGCCTGAAAGGCATCAACGCCGGCGTGACCGTCTTCAACACCGACTTCAAGAACAAGATCACCGAAGTACGCCGCTGCGAAGACACGCCGGATTGCACCATCGGCGGCACGTCCTACGACTTTATCAGCGATCGCGTCAACGTCGACAAAGCCAACATGCGCGGCGTGGAAGCCACCTTCGGCTGGCAGATCAACAAAGACTGGAAGTGGAACACCAACTACACCTATACCTCTTCCGAACAGAAGAGCGGCGAGTTCCAGGGCAAGGCGCTCAACCAGATGCCGAAGCACATGGTTAACACCGTGCTGGATTGGCGCGCCACGCAGGACCTCAGCCTGTGGTCGCGCGTCAATTTCCGCAGCAAAACGTCTGAGTATCTGAGCCGTACCTCAATGGCCAAGAGCACGCCGTCCTACACCTTCGTCGATGCGGGCCTGAGCTACCAGGCGGCGAAAAACCTGCAGCTGACCGGCGGGGTCTACAACATCCTCGACAAAACAGTGGATTACGACCACTACAACACCACGCTGGACGGCCGCCGTTACACCGTCGGCATGACCTACAACTTCTGATGCCCCTGGGCGCGCGCTGCGCGCCCTTTTCATTCCATCACCGTGAGGAAGCTCCATGAGATTACGCCGCTCCCCCCTGATGATCGCCGTGCTGGCCGCGATGGCGCTGGCGGGTTGCCACAGCAAAACTGCTACGCCGGTAGCCGCAACCCCGGCCACCGTCAACGTCCAGCACCTGAACGGCAGCACCGAGGTAAACAAGCACCCGCAGCGCATCGTGGTGCTGGATTACGCCTCGCTGGAAACGCTGCAGCTGCTGGGCGTCGAGCCGCTGGCGCTGCCCGGCAACCGCAAAAACTTGCCGGATAGCCTGAAGCGCTTTCAGGACGACAAATACCTCAATGCCGGCACCCTGTTCGAGCCGGATATGGCCGTGCTGCGCGCCGCCAAGCCGGATCTGATCCTGATTGCCGGCCGGGCGTCCAAAGCCTATGACGAGCTGAACACGCTGGCGCCGACACTGAACATGTCCGTCGATTCGCAGGATCAGCTGGGCAGCCTGAAACAGCGCACGCTGCAGCTGGGCGAGCTGTTCGATAAGCAGCAACAGGCACAGGCGGCGGTCGATAAGCTGGATGCGCAGATCGCGGCGGTCAAACCGCAGGCCGCTCAGGCCGGGCGCGGGCTGGTGGTGCTGTTCTCCGGCGGCAAGATCAGCGCCTACGCCCCCAAGAGCCGTTTCAGCTTCGTCTATGACGCCCTCGGCTTCGCGTCTGCGCTGCAGTCCGACGAAAAAGACGTGCGCGGCAACAAGCTGACGCCTGAGCAGGTGGCCAAACTGAATCCGGACTGGCTGTTCGTCATCGACAGAGACGCCGCGACCGGGCGGCCGAACGCGGTGGCGCCGCAGAAGATCCTCACCGGCACCGCGCTGAAGAAAACCACGGCGGTGAAAAAAGGCCAGGTGGTTTACCTGCCGGCGGCCGAGGTGTATCTGTCCGGCGGCATCGTCACCGCCCAGCACGTCGTCGAACGCGTGAGCGAGGCGCTGAACCACGCAGCACGATAAAGAAAGCCCGGCGATGCCGGGCTTTTTCTTGGATTAAATCGTCGGCTGGTTCACCAGACCGTCTATCAGCACCTGCGGCGTGCCCTGCGAGCAGCGCTCGATGCGCCCGCGCACGCCGTAGACCCGCGCCAGGCTCTGCGGCGTAATCACCTGCTCCGGCGCGCCGTCGGCGATCAGATCGCCATCCTGCAGCATCAGCACGTGGTCGCCGTGGCGCAGCGCGATGTTGATGTCGTGCACCACCACCACCGTCACGATGTTGCGCTTGCGGGTTTCGCGGCGCACCAAATCCATCACGTGGAATTGATAGTTGAGATCGAGCGCGCTCAGCGGCTCATCCAGCAGCAGCAGCGAGGGCTGACGGATCAGCGACTGCGCCAACCCCACCAGCTGTTTCTGGCCGCCGGACAGCTGATCAAGATAGCTCAGCGCCAGGTGGGCGATGCCCAGTTGTTCCAGCAAAGCCATCACCTCCGCTTCGCTGCCGGCGTTGCTGCGGCCGCCCGAGGCGCGCTGCGCCACGATGATCGACTCCAGCACGTGCAGATGCACCCCGGCGGGCAGCGACTGCGGCAAATACACCACTTTCTCCGCCCGACGGGCGAACGGCATCTGCATCAGATCGCCGTCGTCCAGCCACAGCTTGCCCTGCGCCGGGTTCAACCCGGCCAGCGAGCGCAGCAGCGTCGATTTGCCGCTGCCGTTCGGCCCCAGCAGCACGGTGATTTGCCCGCGCGGCAGCATCGGCACCGAGAGATCGTCGATCACCTGGCGCTTCGGGTAGCCCGCCGAGAAGTGTTCTATTCGCAGGCCCTGGCTCATACGTTCCCCCGGTGGCGCAGAATAATGCTCAGGAAGAACGGCACCCCGACCAGCGACGTGACGATGCCCACCGGAATGATCACGCCAGGCACCAGATTTTTCGACGCCACCGAGGCCATCGACAGCACCAGCGCGCCAATCAGCGCGCTGGCCGGCAGATAGAAACGGTGATCTTCGCCGAAGATCATACGGGCGATGTGCGGCGCCACCAGGCCGATAAAGCCGATCGGCCCGACGAACGCCACCGCCAGCGCCGAAAGGATGCTGATGCGCAGCAGCGTGGTCAGCCGCAGACGGCGCACGTCGATGCCGAAGCTCACCGCCCGGTCTTCACCCAGGCGCAGCGCGGTCAGTTTCCACGAGCTCATCATCGACAGCGGCAGCAGCACGGCGAACACGCCGAACAGAATGCCCAGCTTGTCCCACGAGGCGCGCGCCAGGCTGCCCATGGTCCAGAACACCA
Source organism: Serratia sp. TSO36 (assembly GCF_057808395.1). Taxonomy (NCBI): domain Bacteria; kingdom Pseudomonadati; phylum Pseudomonadota; class Gammaproteobacteria; order Enterobacterales; family Yersiniaceae; genus Serratia; species Serratia sp. TSO36. Next base: position 30,544 of record NZ_JBJZOU010000020.1, read on the forward strand.
GCCCCTGCAGCGTGTCCTCGCTGGCGATGAACTGCATCATCGACACCAGCGCGTTGAAGGTAAACACCAGCGCGATGCCGAACAGCACCACGCCGGAGGTGGCGACCCGCGTCCAGCGCGTGATGCCGTCGAGCATCAGCGCGGCGAACAGCGCGAAGATAAAGGCGTTGGCGGAGATGAACCACTGATCGGGAATGCCCGGAATGCCGATGCCGAGCACGATCGCCAGCGCGGCGCCAAAGGCCGCGGCGGAAGACACGCCGAGGGTAAAGGGGCTGGCCAGCGGGTTATTCAGGATGGTCTGCATTTCCGCCCCGGCCAGGCCGAGCGCAAACCCCACCACCACCGCCATCAGCGCGTAAGGCAAGCGGATGTCCCAGACGATCACCCGCGTGCCGGCATCGGCCGCCGCGGGGTCAAGCAGCGTTTGCCATAAGGACGACAGCGACAGCCCGGACGGCCCCATGGTGAAATCCAGCAGCAGCGAGCCCAGGATCGCCAGTGCCAACACGCCCATCATCAACAGGCGATGGCGAAGAATATGCTGATAACGCCCCATCACGCCGGCGTTGGGTTGCCCCTTGGCGTCAGTCATGGGATCGGTGGATACGCTCATTCGTTAAGATACCTGTTACAACCATCATGACAGCGGCGCGAAAGCGTCCGCCGTAAACCGGAAAGCGCGCGGCGACAGCCTGCGCGCAGCCGTCAACAATAAAGCAAACGATAATACTTATCAATCATATCAATAGGTGAAAACGGCGTTATCGAAATGTAATAAATTGTTTTTCCACGCCATTCTTCAATCCATCGCGTTTACCCCCGCTGCGGCCAGCAGGTTCATTATTCTGAAAGTTATTCCTGATCCGACCAGACTCTGACAAATAACGAAAAAACCACATAGAATCCAAAATCACAGCACCGAGCGTGCAAAAAACTTCAGGCCGCCGCAAGAGCGGCCTTATTGACGAGGCTGTAATGAGAAGTCCATCTCCGGCGGTAACGCCCAAACGCCCGGCGCTGCTGAACTGGCTGTTGCACAGCCCGCTGCACGCCGATGACGAGCCGTTTAAACGCCAGCTGCGGCTCACGCTGACGCCCTCTCCTCTCACTCCCTGGCTGAATGCCGTGGGGCCGGCGGCGCTGTTGGTGGGATACGCCTGGCTGAACCAGCGGCTGGTCGGTATCGTTCTGCTGCTGCTGTTGCTGCTGCTGACCGCCGGGCGCGCCTGGCTGGCGCAGAGGCGCCAACCCGCCTGGCCGGACGCCATGCTGGTGACGGTGTTGCTGTGGATGCTGCTGGTCGGCGCCAGCGCCGCGCTGGCGATGCTGTCGGGCCGCTTTGTGCTGATCCTGTTCGCCGGTCTGACGATCACCGCTCTGGCCTGCTGGCTGATGCAGCGCCATGCCGCCGCGCCGCGTTTCGCGCTGCTTGAGGTGATCGCGCTGACGCTGCCCTACCTGCTGGCGGCGCCGCTGTCGCGCGTGCAAAACCTGTTCGTCCTGGCGGATCTCACGCCGCTGTGGCTGGTGCTGGCCCATGGCATGATCGCGCGCTACCACCGCCAGCGGGTACAGCACGTCACGCTGGCGTGGGAGAAGCAGCAGGCGTCCCACCGCGATCGCCTGACCGGCTTCCTCAACCGCGCGGGCGGCGAGGCGGTGATGCGCAACATCTGCCGCCCCGCAACGGCGCAGACGATCTCCCACCTGTTCATTCTTGAATTCGGCCCGCTGGCGGCGCTTTACCAAAGCCACGGCGTGCAGATCGGCGACGACGTGCTGCGCACCGTCGGCGAGCGCCTCAAGACGCTGATCCGCCCCAGCGACTACGTCTGCCGCTACACCGGCGGCCTGTTTTTGATTCTGGTGCACGATCTGCCTTATGGCGCGGAAAGCGAGTTCCTGGCGCGCATTGTGCCGCCGCTGGAAGCGCCCTACGATTTTGGCGCGTTCGGCGAGGTGAACATGCAGCTCAACGCCGGCATTTTGGCGCTGACGCAGGATTATGCGACGGTGGAGGATTTGATGAGTTCGGCGCAGCAGGCGCTGGCGGAAGCCAAAGGCGGGAAAAAGTAAAACCACACGCGGCGGGAGCCCCCGCCGCGTGTCACTCACCGAAGATTACTTCACGTCCATCTTCGGGAATTCCATTTCGCTGTACTTCACGACGCGGGTGCCGCGCGACAGCTTGTAACCGAACCAAATCAGCAGGAACAGCGGAATGCCGATGTAGGTGGCGGTCACGCCGTACCAGTCGATCTTGTCTTGCAGGAAGGCCTGGTAGTTCTGGCCCAGGGTAATGATCAGGCACAGCACGAAGGCGAAGATCGGCCCCAGCGGGAAGAACCCGGAACGGTATGGCAAGTCGTTCAGATCGCGCCCCTGCAGCATGTAACCGCGACGGAAACGGTAGTGGCTGATGGCGATGCCCAACCAGGCGATGAAACCGGTCATGCCCGAGGTATTCAGCAGCCACAGGTAAACCGACTGGTTGCCGAACATCGAGGTCAGGAAGCACAGCCCGGCCACCACGCAGGTCGCATACAGCGCGTTGCGCGGCACGCCGCCTTTCGACAGCTTGGCGAAGATGCGCGGCGCCTTGCCTTCCGACGCCAGGGTGTACAGCATGCGTGTAGAGGCGTACATGCCCGAGTTACCGGCGGACAGCACCGCCGTCAGGATCACCGCGTTCATCACCGCCGCCGCCGACAGTAGGCCGGCATGCTGGAACACCAGGGTGAACGGGCTGACGCTGATGTCTTTCACGTCATTGCGCAGCAGGCTCGGATCGGTGTACGGAATGATCAGGCTGATGATCAGAATGGCGAAGATATAGAACAGCAGAATACGCCAGAACACCTGACGCACCGCGCGCGGGATGTTTTTACCCGGGTTCTCCGATTCGCCGGCCGCGATGCCGATGAGCTCGGTGCCCTGGAACGAGAAGCCGACGATCATCGCCACGCCAATCATCGCCGAGAAGCCGCCGGCGAACGGCGCGTCCCCTATCGTCCAGTTCTGCCAGCCGGCGTGCTCGCCGCCTTTCAGAATGCCGACGATCATCAGCACGCCGACGGCGATGAAGATAATCACGGTGCTGACCTTGATCAGCGCGAACCAGTATTCCGCCTCGCCGAACCCTTTCACCGAAATGTAGTTCAGCAGGAACATCAGGCCGAGGAACAGCGCGCTCCAGATCCAGCCGGGGGTGTCCGGGAACCAGTAGCTCATCACCAATTGCGAAGCCACCAGGTCAACGGCGATGGTCACCGCCCAGTTGTACCAGTAGTTCCAGCCCAGCGCGAAGCCGAAGCCTTCTTCCACGTATTTGGCGCCGTAGGTGGAGAATGAACCGGAAACCGGCATAAAGGCCGCCAGTTCGCCCAGGCTGGTCATCAGGAAGTACACCATCAAACCGATCAGAGCGTAAGACAACAGCGCCCCGCCGGGGCCAGCCTGAGAAACCGTGGCGCCCGAGGCGACAAACAGGCCGGTGCCGATGGAGCCGCCGATGGCGATCATGGTCAAATGCCGGGCTTTCAGCTCGCGGCGCAATCCGGGTGCTTGCTGCCCCGATGTTTTTATATCCTGCTGAGCCATTCGTACCCTATCTGCTCTTTGAAAAAATGAGGGCGGATTGTAACAAATACCCGCCGGTGAACTAGCAACATTGCACTGATATAAGATAGCTTCATAATTCAGAGGCAATTATTAGCCGCGGCCCTTATGGCCTTACTTACTCTCATTAATGTGAGCGCGCGCAGGTTTTTATGCTTTCTTCGGCCTGCGCGGCAGCAGAGGGCGTGACGCGCTGTCGATTACAGCGCGCAATAGCTGAGAAAACGCTGCAAGGCGTTGGAAATGTGCTTTTGCCGATGGCGGATCAGGTACAGGGTGCGCCGCAGCGGCGGCAGCGGCACCGGCAGTTCCACCAGCGCGCCGCTGGCCAGCTGTTCCGCCACCACCCGCCGCGACAGGCAACTGATGCCGATGCCGTGCCGCACCGCGTGCTTGATCGCCTCCGAGTTGCCGAGCTCCATCACCAGCTGGAAATGCGGCAGGTGCGCCAACAGCAGATGATCCAGCACCTCACGGGTGCCCGAACCGCGCTCGCGCAGGATCCAAGGGGCATTGGCCAGCGCCTCCAGCGTTGGCGGCTGACGGGTCAGCGGGTTGTCCGGCGCGGCGAACACCACCAGCTCGTCCTCCAGCCACGGCTGAGTCACCAGCTCCGGCATATGGCAAGGCCCTTCGATCAACCCCAGATCGACGCGGAAATCCGCCACCGCCACGATCACGTCCTGGCTGTTGCCGACGTTCAGCTCGAGCGGCGTGGCCGGAAAGTCCCGGCGGTAACGGGCGATCATCTCCGGCAGCATGTAGTTGCCGATGGTGCTGCTGGCGGCGATGCGCAGCGCCCCGCCGTCATGGCGAAACAGCTGCTCGATCTCCCCCGCCTGCTCCAGCAACGCCAGCGCCTTGGGATACAGCAACCGGCCGTGCTCGTTGATCACCAGCCGTTTGCCGACGCGATCGAACAGCTGCACGCCCAGCTGCCCCTCCAGATCCGCCAGCGCCGCGCTGACCGCCGACTGCGACAGCGCCAGCACCACCGAGGCCTGAGTGGTCGAACCGCTTTTCAGCACTTCGGTGAAGACTTCCAGTTGACGCAACGTGATATGCATAGCCGTCCCGGTAATGAAAAAGGGTTCTGCCAGAGAACCGCAAAATGATGTCAACATGCTGTGGGGAGCCCGGCGAGGCAGCCCCGTTTGCGGCCAATTCGGCGCGCTACTTGCCCAAGGCGATCAGCTGCGCCGCCGCGGCCAGCGCCGCCTCGCGCGGCGCGCCGGCTTCGTCCCGCTGTATCAATTGCAGCATCGCCACGAGATGGTCGCGGTCGATTGCCTTGTTTTCTTCAATCAACCGCCGCACCGCGCGCCCCACTTCCCGGTCTATCTGCTCTCTGCGTTGATCGTCGGTATCCATCGCCTGCTCCTGTTCAGTTGGAAAGTTGACGGCGATTCGCCGCTCCTCCTCACCCTAGCCGCAATGCGGCTGTATGCCAATGCCTGACGCCATACCACTTATTCAGATAGGTTATAAATATATAATCAATTTCTCTTTTATTCAGCCCAAACGTACTCTTGGCAGCAAGAAACAGACTGAAGGACTGACTTTTATGGCGACTGATACCACTCACACTTACCCCGAGCGACGCTTTCCGCTGTTCGGCCTGCCGCGGCTGGTGCCGGGGCTGGCGCTGACCGGTGCGCTCACCGCGCTGGCCGTCTGGGCCGGCGACATTCCCTGGGTGGCGGAGCTGGGCCTGGGGGCGCTGACGCTGGCGATCCTGTTCGGCATTCTGGTGGGCAACACGCTGTATCCCCGCTGGCAAACCGTTTGTCACGGCGGCGTACAGCTGGCCAAACAACGCCTGCTGCGTCTGGGCATTATCCTGTACGGCTTCCGCCTGACCTTTCAGCAGATCGCCGACGTAGGCGCCAGCGGCATCATCATCGATGCGCTGACCCTGACCACCACCTTCCTGCTGGCCTGCTGGCTCGGCAAGAAAGTGTTCGGCATCGACAGCCAGACCGCGATGCTGATCGGCGCCGGCAGCAGCATTTGCGGCGCGGCGGCGGTGATGGCCACCGAGCCGGTGCTGAAGGCCGACTCCAGCAAAGTGGCGGTGGCGGTCTCAACCGTGGTGGTGTTCGGCACCCTGGCGATCTTCGCCTACCCGTGGCTGTATCAGTTGAACGAGCACTTCCAGTGGCTGCCGTTCAGCCAGGAAACCTTCGGCATCTACGCCGGCTCCACCATCCACGAAGTGGCTCAGGTGGTCGCCGCCGGGCACGCCATCGGGCCGGACGCCGAAAATGCGGCGGTGATCGCCAAGATGATCCGCGTGATGATGCTGGCGCCGTTCCTGCTGCTGCTGTCGGGCTACATCAGCCGCGGCGGCGCAGGCAAGGCGGAAAAATCCGCCATTACCATTCCGTGGTTCGCCGTGCTGTTTATCGCCGTCGCCGGGCTGAACTCCTTCAACCTGCTGCCGGCCACGCTGGTGCAGCACCTGATCACCGCCGACACCTGGATGCTGGCGATGGCGATGGCGGCGCTGGGATTGACCACCCACATCAGCGCCGTGCGCCAGGCCGGGATGAAACCGATTCTGTTGGCCACGCTGCTGTTTATCTGGCTGCTGGTCGGCGGCGGCGCGATAAACCAACTGGTGCAACACTGGCTCTAATCATTCCCTTCTGCCCCTTCTGCGGCTCGCTTCGGCGGGCCGCATTTATTCCGCCCGCCATCAATGCCATAATGTCACCGATAACACAGGAGAATGAAGATGAAGTTTGTCGGTGCACATGTCAGCGCGTCAGGCGGCGTGGATCAGGCGGTTATCCGCGCGCACGAATTGGAGGCGACCGCGTTCGCCCTGTTCACCAAAAATCAGCGTCAATGGAAGGCCGCGCCGCTGGCCGCCGACGTGATCGATAAGTTCAAGAGCGCCTGCGCCCAGTACGGCTTCGGGCCGGGGCAGATCCTGCCGCACGACAGCTACCTGATCAACCTGGGCCACCCGGTGGCCGACGCGTTGGAAAAATCGCGCGAGGCGTTCATCGACGAGCTGCAGCGCTGCGAACAGCTGGGGCTGACGCTGCTGAACTTCCACCCTGGCAGCCACCTGCTGCAAATCGATGAAGACAAGTGCCTGGCGCGCATCGCCGAATCGATCAACATCGCGCTGGATAAAACCGCCGGCGTGACGGCCGTGATCGAAAACACCGCCGGCCAGGGCAGCAACCTGGGCTTCAAATTCGAGCACCTGGCGGCGATCATCGACGGCGTGGAAGACAAAAGCCGCGTCGGCGTTTGCATCGACACCTGCCACGCCTTCGCCGCCGGGTACGATCTGCGCACCGAAGAAGACTGCGAACACACCTTCAAACAGCTCGGCGACATCGTCGGCTTCAACTACCTGCGCGGCATGCACCTGAACGACGCCAAGAGCGAGTTCAACAGCCGCGTCGACCGCCACCACAGCCTGGGGGAAGGCAACATCGGCAAAACGGTGTTCAGCTACATCATGCGCGATCCGCGCTTCGACAATATCCCGCTGATTCTGGAAACGGTAAACCCGGATATCTGGGCGGAAGAGATCGCCTGGCTGAAAGCGCAGCAGTAACACGGCGCCAAAACGACAAAACCGGAGCCTGGGCTCCGGTTTTTTTATGGCTGGACGCCGTTACGCCACGCTGGCCGCCGGCACTTCAGCACGTTTCAGCAGGGCGTAAGCCACGCCCGCCAGCAGCGTACCGGCGGCGATCGCCACCAGGTACAGCAACACCGGCGAAATCGCGCCCGGGATCAGCAGCACGAACAGCCCGCCGTGCGGTGCCATCAACTTGGCGCCGAACGCCATCGACAGCGCGCCGGTCAGCGCCCCGCCGGCAATGCAGCACGGCAGCACGCGCATCGGGTCGCGGGCGGCGAACGGAATCGCCCCTTCGGTGATGAAGCACAGCCCCAGCACCAGCGCTGCCTTGCCGCCTTCCTGTTCGGATTTCGGGAACTTGCGGCGCGCCAGCAGCGTCGCCAGCCCCATCGCCAGCGGCGGCACCATGCCCGCCGCCATGATCGCCGCCATCGGCGCATACACCGAGGAGCTGAGCAGCGCCACGCCGAAGGCGTAGGCCGCTTTGTTCACCGGGCCGCCCATGTCGGTACACATCATGCCGCCGAGGATCGCCCCCAGCAGCACGGCGTTGGCGGTGCCCAACGATTGCAGCCAATGAGTCAGGCCTTCCATGATTTTCGCCACCGGCGTGCCGACCACGTAAATCATGATAAGACCGGTGATCAGACTGGCCACCAGCGGAATGATCAAGATGGGCTTCAGCGCTTCCATACTCTGCGGCAGGCGCAGCTTGCTGCTGATCGCCTTGGCGACGTAACCCGCCAGGAAACCGGCGATGATGCCGCCGAGGAACCCGGCGCCGGTGCTCACCGCCAGCATGCCGCCGATCAGGCCCGGCGTCAGGCCAGGGCGATCCGCGATGGAGAAGGCGATGAAACCGGCCAATACCGGCACCATCAGCGCAAAGGCGGAGCCGCCGCCGATCTGCATCAGCGCCGCCGCCAACGTGCCTTTGACTTCAAACGCCTTTATGCCGAACACGAACGACAGCGCGATGCACAGGCCGCCGGCCACCACCATCGGCAGCATGTAGGACACGCCTGTCAGCAGGTGGCGATACGGGCCGTTGCCCTCTTTCTTTTTACCCGCCGGCGCCGCGCTACCGCGCTGCTGCGGCTGGAACACCTCGGCCTCGGCCAGCGCCTTGTCCAGCTCCTGGGCGGTTTTCTTCAGCGCCAGGCCGGTGGAAGTGCGGTACATCGGCTTACCGGCGAATTTATCCAGGTCCACCTCAATATCCGCCGCGACGATCACCAGATCCGCCGCCGCCACCTCTTCCGGGGTGATGGCGTTGCCGGCGCCGACGGAGCCGCGCGTTTCCACCTTCACCCACCAGCCGCGTTTCTTCGCTTCGCTTTCAATGGCTTCGGCCGCCATAAAGGTATGCGCCACGCCGGTTGGGCAAGCGGTGATCGCCACGATGCGTTTTTGCCCACCGGCTTTCACCGGCGCCGCAGCCTGCGGCGCCTGATAGGTTTCAGCTTCGGCCTTGGCGCGCGCCAGAAAAGCGTCCGGCTCCCGCACCGCCTGTTCTACGTCGCCCACATACACCAATTTGCCGTTCAGCCTGGCGTCAGCCGGGGCCGACTGCCCCGCCACCGCCACCAGTTCGGCGTCCTGCAGCGACTCGACCAGCGTCAGGCCGGTTTTGGCCGCGGCGGCCTCCAGCATGCGTTTCGCCAGGTGGCCACGGGCCTGCCCCAGCGAACTGTCTACCATCAGCAGCGTTTTCATTCTGCCTCCTGCTATTGATTGAAAGGTTTCAGATCGACGCGCGCCATCATCGCGGCCAACTGGGGACGATCGGTCACGCCGACGTTGCTCTGGCTGACCGCCAGCGCCGCTACCGCCGTGGCCAGACGCAAGGTGTGTTCGCTGGATTCGCGCATCAGCAGGCCGTAAATCAGGCCGCCGACCATCGAATCACCGGCGCCCACGGTGCTGACCACCTCACAGGACGGCGGTTTGGCGATCCAGGCGCCGGAGGCGTTAACCCACAGCGCGCCTTCAGCGCCGAGGGAGATCACCACGTGGGCGATGCCCTGCTCGCGCAGCGCATGCGCGGCCTCGACCACGTCCGCCAGCGCCGGCAGCGGGCGGCCGGCCCAGATCTCCAGCTCGCGGCGGTTCGGCTTCACCAGCCACGGCGAGGCCTTCAACCCGGCGACCAGCGCTTCGCGGCTGCTGTCGAAAATGATGCACGGGCATTTGGCGCGCAGCTGGGTCATCCAGTCGGTAAAGGCATCGGGATCGACGCCGGCCGGCAGGCTGCCGCTCACCGCCACCATGTCAAACTGGCCCAGCCAGCTCAGCGAGTCGCTGACGAAGCGATCCCAGTCCTGCGGCGTCACTTCAAAACCGGAGAAATTGAAATCGGTGACTTCGCCGTCTTTTTCCGTCAGCTTGACGTTGATGCGGGTGCGGCCCGGCACTACCTGGAAGCGGTTGGCGATCCCCAGATCGCTGAACAGCAGCTGGAAACCGTCCTGATTGTCTTTGCCCAGGAAGCCGCCGACGGTGACGTCGATGCCCAAATCCTTCAACACCTTGGCGACGTTGATGCCCTTACCGGCGGCGTGCAGGCCGGCGGTTTTTACCCGGTTGACTTCCCCGCGTTCGATCTGCGGGCAAAACCCCACCAGATCGTACGCCGGGTTCAGGGTGATCGTTGCTACTCTTCTGCTCATGCTGCGCCCTCGCCCAGTCCTTCATTAATCGCTTCGCCGATCGCCTTCAGCGCGGCTTCAGCATCTTCTCCATTGGCGGTAAAGCGCAGGTGATGCCCTTTTTTCACGCCCAGCGCCACCACCTTCATCAGGCTGCGCCCGTTGGCCGGCTTGCCGCTGCCGTCCAGGTTGGTGACGGTGATGTCACTGTTGAAACTTTTGATCACGTTGACCAGCGCCGTGCCCGGCCGTGCGTGCAGGCCGTGCTCGTTGCGGATCACGAACTCGGCGCTCAGTACGCTGCTCTCCTCGGCCACTTCGCTGGTCAGCAGCGCCAGCACCCCGGCGGCATCCGCCTTCAGCAGGCGTTCAGCTTTGTTGGCCAGCAGCAGGTCGCTGAGGTAGTTGAGCACCGCCAGCGGCTGCGCGTCGGCGACTGACACCGTCAGCAGCAGCGCCACCGGCTCGCCGTCTTCCACGAAAGCCTGCGCCGGGCGGCTGACAGTGGCCGCGCTGGCCAGGTTGCCTTCAACGCTGTCGCTCAGCCAGATGCCCTGCCCCAGGTTCAGCGGCTTGCGGGTAATGGCATCGCTGACGAACTGCGCGTTGACCGCGCCGGCCTTTTGCAGCCGGCCGGCGTTCAGCGCCTGCAGCGTCATCAGGCTGTCGGCCGCGACGTCGAGCGCAATCAGCGAAACGTCGAACTGGAATTCGGCACTCTGCTGCTCGCCCATCAGCAGGCCGCGCAGCTCTTCCGCGGAGGTGGTTTTCGCCAGCCGCTCCGCCACGCCGTCATCGCTCAGCACGTGAGTAAGCTGGCGCAGCAGCGCCAAATGCTCGTCGGAACGGGCGGCGATGCCGATCGCCACATAGGCGGTCTGGCCTTCGCCCCAGGCGATGCCCTGCGGGAACTGGAACACCTGCACGCCGGTTTTCAGCACCAGATCGCGGGTATCGGTGGTGCCGTGCGGAATGGCGATGCCGTTGCCCAGATAGGTGGACGTCTGCAGTTCGCGCTGCAGCATGCCGTCCACGTAACCGGCGCTGACGCAGCCGGCTTCGGTCAGGGCGGCGGCCACCTGGCGGATGGCCTCCTGCTTATCGGCGGCAGCGGCGCCCAGATGAATGTCTTGCGGTGACAACTGGAACATGATTCTCCTCTCCTGCTGAATTGAATCGTTTCAGCTTCATTGAGAAAAAGGAGCGTTACCCGCTCGCCACAAGCGGCCGGATAACGCTGAAACGTTTCAAGGAGTGTGTGAGCAGCGCAAGGCGAAAGCAAGCTTTCTCCCTTTTGCCATTGCAGATTTTTGAGCTTACGCACACTTTCGCCGGCGCATTGGTCAGCGCCGGGGCAAAATGACATACTGTGCTGAAACTTTGCTGACGGAGAAAAGCATGAACGTAGTGACCGGCGTCGGGGTGATCATCGTCAACCCGCAGGGCGAGATTTTGTTGGGCAAGCGCTGCGGTTCCCACGCGCCCTTTTGGTCGATCCCCGGTGGGCATCTGGAGGCCGGTGAAACCTTCGAGCAGTGCGCCCGGCGCGAAATCGCCGAAGAGACCGGGCTGCTCATCGATCCGCCGCGCTTCGTGGGCGTCAGCAACAATCTGCAAACCTGGCGCGCCGAAGGCAAACACACGGTGTCTGTCTGCCTGCAGGTGGATCACCCCGGCGGCAGCGCCGAGTTGAAAGAACCCGAAAAGTGCGCCGAGTGGCGCTGGTGCGCGCCCAACGCCCTGCCGGAACCGCATTTCGAAGCCAGCCGCACCGCCATCCGGCTATGGCTGAGCGGCCAGCCCTATTTGCCCACGGCCTGAGCCATCGCGAACGCGTCCTGCGTTCGCTTCCCCTGCCGCTCGATCCCATCGCTATATACACCAGAATATAACGCTATTTTTTGCGATATATGCCCTTTTTTTGACTACGGATAACCCTATGGGGTTAACCCTCTTCTATATTACCCCTGCAATCGACGTGGCATTCTGACCTCCGGTCGGCGGCCTTTTGGCAAGATTTTATTTTAAATTCATAATTATAAGCGGGTTTACCATGAGCAAAAAACTGACTGGCTTTGAAAAAAAGCGCCGGTGGGGATGGCTATGGCTTTTGCTGCTGGGGATTATCCTCGGCGCGGCGCTGTTGGCCGGGACCGCCACCGTATTCCATAAAACCAGCGATACCGCCTTCTGCGTTTCCTGCCACACCATGCAACAGCCGCTGGCCGAATATCAGGGCAGCGTTCACTTCCAGAACACCAAGGGCATCCGCGCCGAGTGCGCCGACTGCCACGTGCCGCACCAGCCGATCGATTACCTGTGGACCAAAATCCGCGCGGTGAAAGACATTTACGGCGAAATGGTCGGCACCATCGATACGCCGGAAAAATACGAAGCGCACAAGCTGGCGATGGCGCAGTCGGTCTGGAAGACGCTAAAAGAGAACGACTCAGCCACCTGCCGTTCCTGCCACAGCTACGACGCCATGGACATCACCGCCCAGCGCCCTGAGGCGCGCCTGCAGCACCCGGTGGCGATCAAACAGGGCGAGACCTGCATCGATTGCCATAAGGGCGTGGCCCACATCCTGCCGGACATGAGCGGCGAAACCCAGGCCGGCGCCGCCGAGCTGGCGAAGGCCGCGGCGCTGACCGCACCGGACGCCACCACCCTCTACACCATCGCCACCGAACCGTTCTTCCTCAGCGCGGACGACAGCCATAACGCCGGCAACCTGATGCCTTCCACCGAAGTGCAGGTGGTGAAGCAGGATGGCGACAAGGTGCTGGCCACCGTGAGCGGCTGGCAGCAGGACGGCGTCAGCGAAGTGTTCTACGCCGCGCAGGGCAAACGCATCCTCAGCGTGCTGCTGGGTGAAGACGCACGCCAACAGCTGAAGACCGCCTCCACCCAGACCGATGCGGAAACCGGCCTGGTCTGGCATCAGGTCTCTTTGCAGGTGTGGCTGCCGCGTAAACAGTTGATTGACGATCAGCAAAAAATCTGGCGCTACGCCGCGGACATGATGTCGGCCAACTGCACCGGCTGCCACGGGCTGACCGCGCTCGATCGCTTCAACGCCAACCAATGGATTGGCGTCATCAAAGGCATGGCGCCGCGCACCTCGCTGACGCAGGAACAGCTGCGCGTGCTGACGCAATACGTACAAAAACACGCCAGCGACATGCCACCTGCCGCACCGGCCAAGCTTTAAGGGAGAAGCGCAATGAGCAACCAACAACCGTTAACCATGAGCCGCCGCCGCTTCCTGACCGGAGCCGCCGCGCTGGCCGCCGCCCCTCTGCTGGCGGGCTTATGGCCCAAAGCGGCGCTGGCGCAGGCCATCAGCGAAGCGCTGCCGCAGTTCATCGCCTTGCGTCAGGCGCAGAAAGGCATTCTGACCGGCGCCCACTGGGGCGCGTTCGAGGCCATCGTGCAAGACGGCAAGATGGTGGGCGTGCAGCCGGTGCAGGACGATCCGTACCCCAATGAGCTGATCGCCATGGCGCCTTATCAGGTGCACGCCGAGAACCGCATCAAATACCCGATGGTGCGTAAAAGCTGGCTGGAGGGCGGCCCCGGCAGCCGCACCGAGCTGCGCGGCCGCGACGAGTGGGTGCGCGTCAGCTGGGACAAAGCGACCGAGCTGGTGTGCAATGAAATCACTCGCCTGCAAAAAGATCACGGGCCGCAGTCGATCTACGCCGGTTCCTACGGCTGGAAAAGCGTCGGCATGCTGCACAACAGCCGCACGCTGCTGCAACGCCTGATGAACCTGACCGGCGGTTTCCTCGGCTACGCCGGCGACTACTCCACCGGCGCGGCGCAGGTGATCATGTCGCACGTGGTCGGTTCGATGGAGGTCTACGAACAGCAGACCGCCTGGCCGAACGTAATTGAGAACAGCGAGCTGGTGATCCTGTGGGGCTGCAACCCGATGGTCACGCTGAAAAACAGCTGGAACGTGCCGGATCACGTCGGCCAGACCGGCTTCGAGGCGCTGAAGAAGAAAGGCACCCGGGTGATCAGCATCGATCCGGTGCACAGCGACAGCGCCAAGTTCGTCAATGCGCAGTGGATCGCCCCGCGCCCTTATACCGACGGCGCCATGCTGATCGGCATCGCCCACACGCTGCTGACCGAGAAGCTGCATAACCCGGACTTCCTGAAAACCTACACCGTCGGCTTCGACAAGTTCCAGGCCTACCTGCTGGGCGAGAGCGACGGCGTAGCGAAAACCGCCGAATGGGCGGCCGACATCAGCGGCGTCGATGCCGACACGCTGCGCCAACTGGCGCGCGAGATGGCGAAACACCGCACCATGATCATGGGCGGCTGGGGCATTCAGCGCCAGCACCACGGCGAACAGCAGCACTGGCTGCTGGTGGCGGTGGCGGCGATGCTCGGCCAAATCGGCCTGCCGGGCGGCGGCTTCGGCTTCAGCTACCACTATTCCTCCGGCGGCAGCCCGACCGCCAAAGGCGGCATCATCGCCGGCATCTCCGCAGGCAACGCGCCGAAGAACTCGCCGGCACCGATCCCGGTGGCGCGCATCGCCGAATGCCTGAGCAACCCGGGCAAAACCATCGACTTCAACGGCGCCAAGGTCACCTACCCCGAGGTGAAAATGGTGTATGTGGCGGGCGGTAACACCTTCCACCAGCATCAGGACACCAATAACCTGGTCAAAGCCTGGCAGCGGCCGGACACCATCGTGGTCAACGAGCCTTACTGGACCGCCACCGCCAAGCATGCCGACATCGTGCTGCCGGCCACCACCAGCTACGAGCGCAACGATCTGGAAATGGGCGGCGACTATTCGCAGCTCTACGTGTTCCCAATGCACCAATGCGTGCCGCCGCAGCACGAGTCGCGCAGCGACTTCGACATCTTCTCGGCGATGGCGGCCAGGCTGGGCGTGCAGGAAGCCTTTACCGAGGGCAAAGACGAAACCCAGTGGCTGAAAGGCATGTACGACGACATGAAGAACCAGGCCCGCGCCGCCCGGGTGGCGCTGCCGCCGTTCGACATGTTCTGGCAATCCAACAACTACGTGCGCTTCCCGGTGCCGGAGGCCAACAAGCAGTGGGTGCGCTTTGCCGATTATCGCGACAACCCGCTGCTGAACCCGCTGGGCACGCCGTCGGGCAAGATCGAGATCTACTCCGACGCCATCGCCAAAATGCATTACGAGGATTGCCCCGGCATCCCGACCTGGATGCCGCCGCACGAGTGGTATCGCGGGCCGGAAGCGGCCAAGTATCCGCTGTCGCTCAATACCGCGCACCCGACCAACCGGCTGCACTCTCAGCTCGACAACACGCCGCTGCGCGAGAAATACGCGGTAGCGGATCGTGAAGCGATCCTGATCCATCCGCAGGACGCGCAGCCGCGCGGCATCATCAGCGGCGATCTGGTGCGGGCGTTCAACGATCGCGGCCAGATCCTGGTGGGCGCGGTGGTCAGCGAAGACGTGCGGCCGGGCGTGGTGCGCATCAGCGAAGGCGCCTGGTTCGATCCGGCCGATCCGGCGCAGCCTGGCTCGCTGTGCAAGAACGGCAACGTCAACTGCCTGACCTTCGACATCGGCTCTTCCAGCCTGGCGCAGGGTAACTGCGGGCAGATGGCGCAGCTGCAGATCGAGAAGTATCGGGGGCCGGTATTGAAAAATACCGCGCACGCGGTGCCGCAAGGCGCCTGATCCCGCGATAACCCGCGATAAACTGGGGTGCGCAACGCGCCCCTTTTTTCTCGTCGCCGCGCGACATATCCGCTTACCCTTCGCCGCAAGGGAGCGGTTTGCGTTTCATTTCAACGGGCGTATGATGCGCGCGACCTCCCTTTTTCGACGAATTATCAACCGCCATGCCGACTTCATCCGCAGTAACGCGACGTGCGCCCGATCTCACTTCGCTGGCCTTTTTGGCGGTGGCGTTCCTGACCGGCATCGCCGGCGCGTTGCAAACCCCGACGCTGAGCCTGTTTCTGGAAACCGAGGTCAAGGTACGGCCGGCGCTGGTCGGGCTGTTCTTTACCGGCAGCGCGGTGATCGGCATTCTGGTCAGCCAGTTTCTCGCCGGCCGTTCGGATAAACAAGGCGACCGCAAATCACTGATCTTCCTCTGCTGCATGCTGGGTGCGCTGGGGTTCACGCTGTTCGCCTGGAGCCGCAACTATTACCTGCTGCTGCTCGTCGGCGTGCTGCTCACCAGCTTCGGCTCCACCGCCAATCCGCAGATGTTTGCACTGGCGCGCGAGCATGCCGATCGCACCGGGCGCGAGGCGGTGATGTTCACCTCCATCATGCGCGCCCAGGTTTCCCTTGCCTGGGTCATTGGCCCGCCGATCGCCTTCGCGCTGGCGCTGGGCTTCGGCTTTAAGGTCATGTATCTGGCGGGCGCGGCGGCCTTTGTGCTGTGCGGCCTGCTGGTGTGGAAGCGGCTGCCTTCGATGCCGAAAACCGCGGCGACGAACGCCCCCCTGGCCGCACCGCGGCAGCATCGCCGCGATTCGCTGCTGCTGTTCGTCGCCTGCACCCTGATGTGGACCGCCAACAGCATGTACCTGATCAACATGCCGCTGTATGTGGTGCACGAGCTGCGGCTGCCGGAGCGGCTGGCCGGGATATTGATGGGCGCCGCCGCCGGGCTGGAGATCCCAATCATGCTGATCGCCGGCATGGTGGCGAAACGCTGCGGCAAGCGTTGTTTGATGCGCGGGGCGGTGGTCGCCGGCGTGCTGTTCTATTGCGGCCTGCTGTTTATCACCGGCAGTTGGCCGCTGATTGCCCTGCAGCTGCTGAATGCGGCGTTTATCGGCGTGCTGGCGGGCATCGGCATGCTCTACTTTCAGGATTTGATGCCCGGTCAGGCCGGCACGGCCACCACGCTGTTCACCAACACCATTCGGGTAGGCTGGGTCATCGCCGGCGCCATCGCCGGTGCGGTGGCGGAAATCTGGAATTACCATGCGGTGTTTTACGCCGCGCTGGCGATGGCGGCAGGCGCGACGCTGTGTCTGTGGCGGTTGAGGGAAGCTTAAGGCGCGGTGTCCGCTTCCAGCCTGGCGAGATAAATCAGCGCCTGATCGCGGTGATCGTGGCACATGTCGCGGCTCGGCTGCAGGCTGCCGCACACCTTCGGCCGCAGCGGCGAATGAAACAGGCCACAGCGCAGCCGTTCATCCAGATGAATGCAGCGGGTATTGGCGGGCTTGCCGTTCGGCATGCCGGGGATCGGGCTGGATATTGACGGCGCGAT
The DNA here is from genome assembly GCF_057808395.1 of Serratia sp. TSO36. Classification (NCBI taxonomy): domain Bacteria; kingdom Pseudomonadati; phylum Pseudomonadota; class Gammaproteobacteria; order Enterobacterales; family Yersiniaceae; genus Serratia; species Serratia sp. TSO36. The sequence goes on from NZ_JBJZOU010000020.1 coordinate 47,679, forward strand.
ACAGCAGGCGCCGCAGTCGCTGCGACAGTCCATCAGCGCTACTCCTGGTGGGCTGGGGAAAAGAAGCGCGACAATAGCAGCCGCGCGCGGCGGCCGCCAGCAGAATCCCTGCGCCCCGGCGATCTTTACACTCATCGCCCTGCGCCGGCCGGCTGCATCCTTTGGCGAATAAACGCCCAACAAACCTTGATTTAAAGACAAAAACGCGTGAAACGTGCAATTACCACGCTTTACATGCGCCATGCGCCCATGTACCATTGAGCTAGTACAAAAGAACCCATCCCCCAGGAGCACGCATGTCTACGGACACCATCCAGAAGCTGGCCCGCCCTTCCGTCCTCGGCGGCGCGATGATCATTGCCGGAACCGCCGTTGGCGCCGGCATGTTTTCCATTCCGATCGTCACTTCCGGTGTCTGGTTCAGCGGCTCCGTCGCGCTGCTGGTGTATACCTGGGCCTGCATGTTGCTTTCCGGCCTGATGATCCTCGAAGCCACGCTGCACTACCCGAGCGGCGCCAGCTTCAATACCATGGTCAAGGATCTGCTGGGCAAAGGCTGGAACGCCGTGAACGGCCTGTCGGTGGCGTTCGTGCTGTACATCCTGACCTACGCCTATATCTCCGCCGGCGGCTCGATCATCGCCCACACGCTGGAGGGCATCGTCGGCGTCGGCCAGACCACCGCCGGCCTGGTGTTCGCGCTGGTCGTGGCGTTTATCGTCTGGCTCTCCACCCGCGCGGTCGACCGCCTGAGCACCATTTTGATCGGCGGTATGGTGATCACCTTCGTGATGTCGGTGGGCGACATGTTCACCCACGTACAGCCCGCGGTGCTGTTCAACACCGGCGATGACCAGGCCAGCTATCTGCCTTACGCCCTGGCGGCATTGCCTTACCTGCTGACCTCGTTCGGCTACCACGGCAACATTCCCGGGCTGGTGAAGTATTACCATAAGGACAGCGGCTCCGTGGTACGCAGCCTGGTGTACGGCACCCTGCTGGCATTGGCTATCTACATCCTGTGGCAGTACGTGATCCAGGGCAATATCGCGCGCGACGCCTTTAAGCAAGTGATCGCCGAGGGCGGCAACATCGGCAGCCTGCTCAAGCAAATGGGCAACGTCTCCAGCAGCCAGACCGTCAGCCAACTGCTGAACGCCTTCTCCTATATGGCGCTGGCCAGCTCGTTCCTCGGCGTGTCGCTGGGCCTGTTCGACTACCTGGCAGACTTCTGCAAGTTCAAGGACGACGCCGTCGGACGCAGCAAGACCGCGCTGGTGACCTTTGTGCCGCCGACCCTGGCCGCGCTGCTGTTCCCGAACGGTTTCCTGTACGCCATCGGTTTCGCCGGGCTGGCGGCCACCGTCTGGGCGGTGATCGTGCCGGCGCTGATGGCGCGCGCCAGCCGCCGCCGCCACCCGCAGGCCGGTTACCGCGCACCAGGCGGCAACGGCGTGATCCTGTTCGTCATCCTGTTCGGCCTGATCAACGCCGCTGCGCATATTCTTTCGCTGTTCGGCCTGCTGCCGGTCTTCCGCTAATCCCCGAGGGGAGGGCGAGCGCCCTCCCTTTCCCGCACTGTTTTTACGCCGGGCTATTGCCTGAAATCGGCGGCGCGAGTACCTTGTCGCAACTTCTCTAATACTCTTCATTGCGGATGAATTGAAATGGCAAGAGCTAACGAAATTAAGCGCGGCATGGCGATCAGCTACAACGGCAAGCTGCTGCTGGTAAAAGATATCGACGTGCAGAGCCCGAGCGCCCGCGGCGCCAGCACCCTGTACAAAATGCGCTTCTCCGACGTGCGCACCGGCCTGAAAGTGGAAGAACGCTTCAAGGGCGACGATATCCTGGACACCATTTCCCTGTCGCGCCGCAAGGTGAACTTCTCCTATATCGACGGCGAAGAATACGTGTTCATGGATGACGAAGACTACACCCCGTACATCTTCAAGAAAGACCAGATCGAAGACGAGCTGCTGTTCATTCCGGAAGGCGGCCTGCCGGGTATGCAGGTGCTGACGCTGGAAGGCCAGGTGCTGGCGCTGGAGCTGCCGCAGACCGTGGATATGGAAATCGTCGAGACCGCGCCGGGCATCAAAGGCGCTTCCGCCAGCGCCCGCAACAAACCGGCCACCATGGCGACCGGCCTGGTGATCCACGTGCCGGAATACCTCAGCGCCGGCGACAAGATCCGCATTCATATCGCTGAACGCCGCTACATGAGCCGCGCCGACTAGTCGCGCCAGCGGGGCCGGAACGCGGCCCCGTTTCATTTTCCGCTACGGCAACTCCGGGAAAAAGCGCCGCTTGAGCGCCAGCTCGACGCCGCGCAGCTCCGCCAGCCCTTTCAACCGCCCGATGGCCGAATAGCCCGGATTGGTTTTCTTTTTCAAGTCGTCCAGCATCTGATGCCCGTGATCGGGGCGCATCGGGATCGGCCGCCGATCGCCCGCCCGCTGCCGACGCAGCTCTTCGGTCAGGATCGCTTCGATCACCGCCACCATGTCCACATCGCCCTGCAGATGCGCCCCCTCGTGGAAGCTTTTCGGGTTCTCCTCGCGGCAGGTGGCGCGCAGGTGGGTAAAGTGAATGCGATCGCCAAAGGTTTCAATCATCCGCACCAGATCGTTGTCGGCGCGCACGCCGTAGGAACCGGTGCATAGGGTGAAGCCGTTATAGATGCTGTCGACGGTCTGCTTCAGCCATTGCATGTCTTCAATCGTGGAGACGATGCGCGGCAGGCCGAGGATCGGCCGCGGCGGATCGTCGGGGTGCACCGCCAGCCTGATGCCGACCTCTTCCGCCACCGGCACGATGGCGCGCAGAAAGACCGCCATGTTCTCGCGCAGCCGCGCCTTGTCGATGCCGTCGTATTCCGCCAACCGGCGGCGGAACTGTTCCAGCGTGTAGCCCTCTTCCGCCCCCGGCAGCCCGGCGATGATGTTGCCGGTCAGCCGGTTTTTTTCCTCCTCGCTCATGGCGGCGAAATAGGCCGCCGCCTGACTGCGCTCTTGCGGCGTATAGTCGGCCTCGGCGCCGGCGCGCTGCAGGATATGCAGCTCGAACGCGGCGAAGGCGATCTGATCGAAGCGCAGCGCTTTGGAACCGTCCGGCAGCGGATAGGCCAGATCGGTGCGCGTCCAGTCGAGGATCGGCATGAAGTTGTAGCAGACGGTGTCGATGCCGCAGGCCGCCAGGTTGCGCAGCGACTGTTGATAATTGGCGATGTACCGCCGCCAGTCGCCGCTGTGGGTTTTGATCTCCTCATGCACCGGCACGCTCTCCACCACCGACCACACCAGCCCCTTTTCCGCCAACAGCGCCTGTCGCGCGCGGATCTCATCGATCGGCCAGACGTCGCCGTTCGCGATATGATGCAGCGCCGTCACCACCCCGGTCGCCCCGGCCTGACGCACGTCATCCAAAGAGACCGGATCGTTCGGGCCATACCAACGCCATGTTTGTTCCATGTTTTGTCCTTATGCCTGTCTCGCACCGCGATGCTGTTATACCAGTTTAATTTAGATGTCAGTTACCTTTAACTTACTCTTTCGCCCTGCGCTGTCAAAACCGAACCCCTCATTGGTTGATCCACTTCACGATTCTGGCTTATTTTGGACTGACCAATTCCTTTATCTGGCCGACATCCTTACACTGGTCGCAGTTTTTTTATCGCCGGCGCCACCCGCCCGATGTGGCAGAAAACTGGTCTGCTAACTTGGCGCAACTGGCCCACCAGCTGTCTTACACGCTTTGGAGATGAGATGAAAACGATCGCCAACACCCCATTGCCGGGCGCCGTCCGGCAGCCGGGCTATGACCGCCGGGCTCTGCGCAGCCGCATCGTGCACCTTGGCTTCGGCGCGTTCCACCGCGCGCATCAGGCGCTGCTGACCGATCGGGTGCTGAACGCCCAAGGCGGCGATTGGGGCATTTGCGAAATCAGCCTGTCCGGCGGCGTGCCGCTGTTTGAGGCGCTGCGGCAGCAGGATCATCTGTACAGCGTGCTGGAGAAAGGCGCGGACGGCCATCAGGCTATCGTGATCGGCGCGGTACATGAGAGCCTGCACCGCAAGCTGGAAGGCATCGCCGCGGTGCTGGAGAAACTGGCCGAGCCTCAGGTGGCGATCGTCTCGATGACCATCACCGAAAAAGGCTACTGCATCGAGCCCGGCAGCGGGCGATTGGATCGGCAGCATCCGGGGATCGTCGCCGATCTGGCGACGCCGCATCAGCCGCAGACCGTGCCCGGCATTTTGGTGGAGGCGCTGCGGCTGCGGCGCGAACGCGGCCTGCCCGCCTTCTCCCTGCTCTCCTGCGACAATATTCCGCAGAACGGCCACGTGCTGCGCCGGGCGGTGCTCGATCTGGCGCAGGCGCGGGATCCGTCGCTCGCCGATTGGATCGCCACCGCCGCCACTTTCCCCTGCACCATGGTGGATCGCATCGTGCCGGCCGCCACGCCGGCCACGCTGGATGAGATCGCCGCCGCGCTGGGCGGCGTGCGTGACGACTGCGCCATCGCCTGCGAGCCCTTCATTCAATGGGTGGTGGAAGACAATTTCGCCGCCGGACGCCCGGCGTGGGAGCTGGCCGGCGCCCAGTTGGTCCGCGATGTGCTGCCGTTTGAGCACATGAAACTGCGCATGCTGAACGGCAGCCACTCGTTCCTGGCTTACCTCGGCTACCTGGGCGGCTATCGCTATATCAACGAGTGCATGGCGGATGAACACTACCGCCGCGCCGCCCTGCGGTTGATGCTGGACGAACAGGCGCCCACCCTGAGCGTTACCGGCATCAGTCTGACCGACTACGCCGCACAGCTTATCGCGCGCTTCAGCAACCCGGCGCTGCAACACCTCACCTGGCAGATCGCCATGGACGGTTCGCAGAAGCTGCCGCAGCGCCTGCTGGACGCGGTGCGCTGGCATTTGCGACACGGCGGTGACTATAGCGGGCTGGCGCTGGGCGTGGCGGGCTGGATGCGTTACGTCGGCGGCGTCGATGACGCCGGTCAGCCGATCGACATTCGCGATCCGCTGGCAGACGCGCTGCAACAGACTATTGCCGCTACGCCGGACGATCGGCGGCGCGTAACGGCGCTACTGGCGCTGAAATCGGTGTTCGGCGAAACGCTGGCAACGCATGCGGCGTTTGCCGACGCGGTGACGCAAGCCTATTTGTCGCTGCGCGATCGCGGTGCGCGTGAAACGGTGAAGGAGTGGGTGCTGCGGTGAGAAGCCTGCAGGGCCGAGAATAACCATGCCGGCGTAACGTTACGCCGGCATGGCGGAACGACTTAACGATAAACGACCGTCATAACAGCGAGTTTCTTCTGTTGGTCTACCCACTTCATTTCGGTTGTGCCTAGATTTAGCGGAAGTTCTTTGCGTGTAGTATCAAAACCTGACAACGCTTGCTGGGCCTGATAACGCTGGCCGTTGCGGTAACATTGCGTATTCGCCTTAGAATCTGCAATATTGACCGTGCAAGGACTTTCAACGATAGAACCGACGAAGCGAATTACCCCGCCGGCCACTCCTGCATGACTCACTGCCGTCCATGAAAACAACATTCCTACGATCAAAAATAACCGAAAGGTATTCATGGCAACCTCATTTTTAGTTAAGCCAATTTAACCATAGAGGATCTTGTTAGGAATAATCGCAAGGAAAGGGACGAGATTTGATCGTTAATCGCGTCATTAACAATGTAAAAACAAGCTACTAACAAAAGTTAACCGCATCTAATACAGGGTTTTATCTAAGAATTTTCTTGTTATGAACGGTGGATTTTGTCGGTTGAAAAGCGCATGGTGACGTGCAAAATTTGCGAGATAGAGCACAAATTAAATCGCGGCGGTTTCACCGATAAGGCTGCGTAACTCATTTATTAAGCAGGTTAATTTTTGCTCCAGGAATTATTAATGACCAAAACCAATTTGATTACCGGTTTCCTCGGCAGCGGTAAAACCACCACTATCCGCCATTTGCTGGCTCATAAGCCCGAACATGAGCGCTGGGCGGTATTGGTCAATGAATTCGGCGAGATCGGCATCGACGGCGCGCTGCTGGCAGACAGCGGCGCGGTGCTCAAAGAGATCCCCGGTGGCTGCATGTGCTGCGTCAACGGCCTGCCGATGCAGGTGGGCTTGAATATGCTGTTACAGCAGGCCAAACCGGATCGGCTGCTGATCGAGCCGACCGGGCTCGGGCATCCGAAACAAATTCTGTCGCTGCTGACCCAGGAGAGCTATGCCGGCTGGATCGATCTGCAGGCCACCCTGTGCCTGCTGGATGCCCGCCAGCTCAGCCAGCCCCGCTACCGCGACAACGAAAACTTCCGCGATCAGCTGGCCGCGGCCGACGTTATTTTGGCCAGCAAAAGCGATACCTATCAGCCGGAAGACAGGCGGGCGCTGGAGGCCTGGAGGGCGCAAGATCCGCTGCGGCGGCCCTGTTATGCCATCGCGCAAGGCGATGCGGATGTCGCGCTGTTGTCACTTCCGCGCACGAATCGTACAGAATTGCCGGACGCGCAGCATCATCATGGTCAGGCGAAAACGCAGGGGCTGGCGGCGCTGCGGCTGCCGGAGCACGCCCGCTGGCGGCGAGCGTTGAACGAGGGGCAAGGCTTCACCAGCTGCGGCTGGATTTTTGACGGCGACACCCAATTCGACACCGTCGGCTTTATGGAATGGGTGCGACTCGCGCCGGTAGAACGCGCCAAAGGCGCGGTGCGCATCCCCGAAGGCACATTGCTGATCAATCGTCAGGGACAGGATCTCAACATCGAAACCCGCCCGGTCGCGCCGCTCGACAGCCGAATTGAGCTTATCCACAGCGAAAATGCCGATTGGAACGCCCTGCAATCCGCCTTGTTTAAGATTCGTTTAAGTTAGACCCCGTACCGTTGCCCCCCGGTTGCCGCAGGGCGGCCGGGTTTTATTTCGTTTTCATTTTGCCAACAGGTTATGTCATGACACGCCGCAATTTACCCCTCATTATCCTCTTCAACTTACTGGGCGTTGCGCTGTTCCTGTCCTGGTTCCTGCCGGCCAATCACGGCGGCTGGTTTACCCTGGACTCGGCGATCTTTTTCTTCTTTAACCGCCATCTGGCCACCGACCCGGCGTTTTTGCACCTGGTCGCCATCACCAACAACCGCGCGTTTGACGTGATTTCGCTGCTCGCCATGGGCCTGCTGTATTTGTACTTCTACCTGAAGCAGGACGCCGCCGGCCGCCGACGCCTGGTGATCACCGGCGTGGTGATGCTGCTGACCGCCGTGGTGCTGAACCAGCTTGGCCACCTGCTGCCGGTGAAGCATCCGAGCCCCACCCTGACCTTCGACAATATCTATCGCGTCAGTGAGCTGACCGGCATCCCCACCAAGGACGCCTCCAGCGACAGCTTCCCCGGCGACCACGGCATGATGCTGATTATTTTTTCCTGCTTTATGCTGCGCTATTTCGGCCGCGGCGCCTTCGCCGTTGCCCTGCTGATTACGCTGCTCTTCTCATTGCCACGCGTGATGATTGGCGCCCACTGGTTTACCGATATCGCCGTCGGCTCGCTGTCCGTGGTGCTGGTTGGCGCCAGCTGGGTGCTGATGACGCCTTGCAGCGACTGGATCGTCGATCGGTTGAATCGCCTGTTGCCCGGCAAGCATCGCCCCGGCCAACCATAACTTGCGTCTATGACTCATGCCGGGAGGCGCTCGCCTACCGGCCTTAGTCCCTTCGCTGAGCGCAAAATATCGTCACCGCCCGTTAACGCTTTTGCAACCTGATTTCACGCCAGATTCATACATCGGACAATTGGCGTTTTTTATATGAAGATTTACATTATGTTACATCACAAATTCATATAAAAAAGACGGGAAAAAGGCTCGCAATCCCCTATTTGTTCCGGTAATCTCAGATGCGTTTGTGCCTGGTTTAAGTCGAATCAGTATGGAATCCGATAAAAATGTGCGTTCTCGCACGTTTTCAACGGTAACTGGTTGTCGATGCAACAGGTGCGGACTAGGCTCGTTTCGTTTGGCATTTTTCAGGTAGCGACTTTCGTCGTTAAGGACTTCAAGGGAAAACAACAACAATGGTCAAATCTCAACCGTTTCTGAGATATTTTTTGCGGGTAGTCCCTGCAATTGCCGCTGCGGTTATGCTCTCCGCATGCAGCTCGACTCACACTTCGAACTTGAATAACGCACAAACTGAGATGCGTGCAGTTAATGACAAAGACGGTCTTTTACTGCAAGCCTCTCAGGATGAATTCGAAGCGATGGTTCGCAACGTTGACGTCAAGTCAAAGATTATGGATCAGTACGCGGACTGGAAAGGCGTTCGCTACCGTTTAGGCGGTGACAGCAAGCGCGGCATCGATTGCTCGGCGTTTGTTCAACGCACCTTCCGCGAACAGTTCGGCATGGATTTACCGCGTTCTACCTATGAACAGGAAGATCTCGGCAAGAAAATCCAGCGCACCAAGCTGCGCGTCGGCGATTTGGTGCTGTTCCGCGCCGGTTCCACCGGGCGCCATGTCGGCATCTATTTAGGCAACGATCAGTTCGTTCACGCCTCCACCAGCAGTGGGGTCATGATTTCCAAGCTGACCGATAACTATTGGAATAAACGTTATCGAGAAGCGCGCCGGGTGTTGACCAACGGTTAACGGTGCAATGCCTTGAAGATCCTGAATACCAAACGAGCGATAAGCGCCGCCTACGGGCGGCGTTTTTTTTGGTTGTCTAACAGATATCATCAAGATTGCTCCCTGCCTTATCGCCATCTTTCTCCGCTTAACGCTGCCGCACGCCATTATTTTGATAAACTGTTGGCAGGAAATCGCGCCATCGAGGAAAAACTCGCCTATTATCGTCAGATGACGGCAACGGCGCCCCGGCGTTATTTAAAACGTTTCCGCTTAAAATAGGCGCATTATATTTCTGTCGGCGACGCCGCATATTTAAACAACGCCGCCGGTTGGTACGGGATAAAAAGGCAAAAATGAAAAAAAAGCCGTTGGCACAATCCATTAAATGGCTGCGCGACACCCCTGACGCCCTGTTGCAGAGGACTCGGTTATGGGCTTGAAAAGAGCTTTTGCCCGCAGCGTGTCTCACCGACAGCGCAGCCTGGCTAAAAGCGGCGTCGCCGCCCTGGTATTTTTTACGCTCTTCACCGCGGTCACGCTTTCTTTGATTAACCACCAGCGCACGCAATATCAACATAAGGTCGAAGCGCGCACGCAAAAGTTCACGCTGGGTTATATCTCGCACCTGAAGACGGTGATGCAGCAAATGATGCCGCTGCTGGCCAAGCCTTGCCTCTCAAGCCAGTCGGATATTACCTACCAGGCGGCCTTTACCAGCGGCGTGCGCACCTTCCTGTTGGTGAAAGACGGCTACGCCTATTGCTCTTCCGCCACCGGCGACATGATGTTGCCGATGAAAAATCTCTACCAGGATATCGACTGGAATCTGCCCCTGGATCTCAAGCTGCAGCAGGGCACGCCGATCGTGCCGAACAAACCGGCGGTTGCAGTTTGGCTGCGGCATCCCGACGAAAAGGCCACCGGCATCCTCGCTACGCTGGACATCGATCTGATGCCCTATCTGCTGTTCACCTCGCACGACGAACAGGCGCCGGGCATCGCCATCGTGATGGGCAACCGCGCGCTGACCACCTTCAGCCCGAACCTGATGCCGGTCGATCAGTTGCCGAAGGGCAAGGCGGATAAACTGACGCTGCCCAATCTGCCGCTGACCATCCTGTTCTACAACGAGAAACTGACCCCCAACGACATTCGCCTGACGCTGCTGGGCAGCCTGGTGCTGTCATTGATGATCGGCGTACTCTGCTATTACATGCTGCTGCTGCGGCAAAGCCCGGAACGCGCGCTGCTGCGCGGCATCAAGCGCAACGAGTTCTTTATCGAATACCAGCCGGTGTTCCATACCGACAGCAACAGCATCGGCGGGCTGGAAGCGCTGATCCGCTGGCAGCATCCGATCGAAGGCCGCATCCCGCCCGACGTCTTTATCCCCTACGCCGAAAGCAACGGGCTGATCGTGCCGCTCACCCGCCACCTGTTCAGGCTGATCGCCGAAGATGCGCCGCAGCTCGCCAAAGCGCTGCCGCGGGGAGGCAAGGTCGGGCTCAACATCTCCCCCGCCCACCTGAGCGCGCCGTCGTTCCACCAGGACGTGTATGAACTGTTGACGCAGTTGCCGGGCGATTACTTTACGCTGGTGTTTGAAATCACCGAGCGCGGCATGGTGGAAGAAGAGAGTGCGCTGGCGGAGTTTGACTGGCTGCACAAACAGGGCATCGAGATCGCGGTGGACGATTTTGGCACCGGGCACAGCGCGTTGATCTATCTTGAGCGCTTCACCATGGATTACCTGAAGATCGATCGTGGCTTCGTCAACACCATCGGCCAGGACACGGTCACCGCGCCGGTGCTGGATGCGGTGATCTCGCTGGCGAAAAAGCTGAAAATGCTGACGGTGGCCGAGGGCGTGGAAACCGCCGAGCAGATGCAGTTCCTGCAAGAACACGGCGTCAACTTCATGCAGGGCTACTACTTCAGCAAGCCGCTGAGCATCGACAATTTCGTCGCTTACTGCAATGCTCATCAGGTCTTTGATTATCAGGCAAATAAATAGTTAGTCTTTAAGCATCTTTACCCTGCGCCCGCCCGAAGAATGTTATGCTGGGCGCAGGTTGTACTTTATTCCACAGCAGGAGCTTACCGTCTGATGTCCGTGCGCATTTTCGCTGCTCTGGTGCTCTCGGCACTGAGTTTCGGTCTGCGGGCCGAAGCCCTCAACGAAAGCTACGCTTTCGCCCTTCTCGGTGAACCGAAATACGCCACCGACTTCAGCCATTTCGACTACGTCAACCCGGCGGCACCCAAAGGCGGCGACGTGCGGCTGGCGGCCATCGGCACCTACGACAACTTCAACCGCTTCGCTACCCGCGGCGTGCCCGGCGAACGTACGATGGAGTTGTACGATACGCTGTTCACCAACTCCGACGACGAACCCGGCAGCTATTATCCGCTGATTGCCGAATCGGCCCGTTTCCCGGCCGACATGCGCTGGATGGAGTTGGATATCAACGCCCGCGCCCGCTTCCAGGACGGCAGTCCGATCACCGCCGCCGACGTGGCCTTCACCTTCAATAAATTCATGACCGAAGGCGTACCGCAGTTTCGTTCCTATTACAAAGGCGTCACGGTCAAGGCCATTTCCCGGCTGACGGTACGCATCGAGCTGCCTAAAGCCAACCGTGAGCAAATCCTCAGCCTGCTCAGCCTGCGCGTATTGCCGGAAAGCTTCTGGAAAAACCATAAGCTCAACGAACCGCTCAGCACCCCGCCGCTCGCCAGCGGCCCGTATAAAATCGCCGATTACCGCCTCGGCCAATACATCACCTACCAGCGAGTGCGCGACTACTGGGCCGCCAACCTGCCGGTGAACCGCGGCCGCTACAACTTCGACAGCATTCGCTACGATTATTACCTGGACGATAAAGTATCGCTGGAAGCCTTCAAGGCCGGCGCTTACGATTTCCGCATCGAGCCGTCACCCAAAAGCTGGGCCACCCAGTATCAGGGCGGCAACTTCGCGCGCAACTACATCATCAAGCAGGATGAGACCAATCAGGCGGCGCAGAATACCCGCTGGCTGGCGTTCAACCTGCAAAAACCGCTGTTCGCCGATCGTCGGGTACGGGAAGCGATCGGCCTGGCTTTCGACTTCAACTGGATGAACAAGGCGCTGTATTACAACGCCTATCAGCGCGCCGACAGCTATTTCCAAAACACCGCCTACGCCGCCCGCGGCTACCCGGACGCCGCCGAACTGGCCTTGCTGGCGCCGCTCAAAGGCCAGATACCGCCGGAGGTGTTTACCAGCATCTACCAGCCGCCCTCCTCCGACGGCAGCGGCAACGATCGGCAAAACCTGCTGAAGGCGACCCAATTGCTGAAAGAAGCCGGTTGGGTGGTCAAAAATCAAAAGCTGGTCAACGCCAAAACCGGCCAGCCGTTCACCTTCGAACTGATGCTGCTGAGCGGCAGCAACTTCCAGTACGTATTACCCTTCCGCCACAACCTGCAGCGGCTGGGCATCGATATGCAAATTCGCGAAATTGACGCCTCGCAGTACACCCGTCGCATGCGTGAACGCGATTTCGACATGATGTCGACCGTATATATGGCGATGCCGTTCCCCAGCGCCGATCTGCAAATCCTGTGGGATTCGCAGTACATCGATTCCAGCTACAACACGGCCGGCGTCAAAGATCCGGCGGTCGACAGCCTGGTGAGGCAAATCGCCGCCCATCAGGGCGACGAAAAGGCCCTGTTGCCGCTCGGCCGCGCGCTGGATCGGGTGCTGACCTGGAACAACTACATGCTGCCGATGTGGTACTCCAACCACGATCGTTACGCCTATTGGGACAAGTTCTCCACGCCGTCGATCCGCCCGGCCTATGCGATCGGCTTCGATAACTGGTGGTACGACGTCAACAAGGCGGCGCGTTTACCGGCTCAACGGCAATAAGGAGTCGGAATGGCGGCCTATCTGATACGCAGACTGTTACTGGTGATCCCCACGCTGTGGGCGATCATCACCATCAACTTTTTTATCGTGCAAATTGCCCCCGGCGGCCCGGTCGATCAGGCCATCGCCGCCATTGAGCTGGGGCACGGCAGCGGTTTTGGCAGCGGCGGCGTCAGCGAAGGCCTGGGCCATGCCCGAGCGGGCATCGCGGCAGGCGACAGCCAATACCGCGGTTCGCGCGGTCTGGATCCGGAGGTGATCGCCGAGATCACCCAACGTTACGGCTTCGATAAACCGCTGCACGAGCGCTACTTCACCATGCTGTGGAACTATATGCGCTTCGACTTCGGCGACAGCCTGTTTCGCGGCGCCTCGGTGATGCAGCTGATCGGCCAGAGCCTGCCGGTCTCCATCACGCTGGGCCTTTGGAGCACGCTGATCATCTACCTGGTGTCGATCCCGCTCGGCATCCGCAAGGCCGTCCACAACGGCAGCGCGTTCGATACCTGGAGCAGCACGCTGATCATCATCGGCTACGCCATTCCGGCTTTCCTGTTCGCCATCCTGATGATTGTGCTGTTCGCCGGCGGCAGCTACCTGGACTGGTTCCCGCTGCGCGGCCTGGTCTCCAGCAACTTCGACACCCTCTCGTGGCCGGCGAAGATCGCCGACTACCTGTGGCACATCACGTTGCCGGTGCTGGCGACGGTGATCGGCGGCTTCGCCACCCTGACCATGCTGACCAAAAACTCGTTCCTCGACGAGATCCGCAAGCAGTACGTCACCACCGCCCGCGCCAAGGGGCTGGATGAGAAAAAGATCCTGTACCGCCACGTATTCCGCAACGCCATGCTGCTGGTGATCGCCGGTTTTCCGGCCACCTTTATCAGCATGTTCTTCACCGGCTCGCTGCTGATTGAGGTGATGTTCTCGCTCAACGGCCTGGGGCTGCTGGGCTACGACGCCACGCTGCAGCGCGACTACCCGGTGATGTTCGGCACGCTGTATATCTTCACCCTGATCGGCCTGCTGTTGAATATCCTCAGCGATATCACCTACACCCTGGTCGATCCGCGCATTGACTTCGAGGCCCGCCAATGAGCCGCCTTAGCCCGATCAACCAGGCGCGCTGGGCGCGCTTTCGCCGCAACCGCCGCGGCTACTGGTCGCTGTGGATCTTTTTGGTGCTGTTCACCCTGAGCCTGGCCGCCGATCTGATCGCCAATGACAAACCGCTGTTGGTGCGTTATGAAGGCCGGCTATACCTGCCGTTTATGATTAGCTACAGCGAAACCGCCTTCGGCGGCGAACTGAATACCGAAGCCGACTATCAGGATCCGTTCGTGCAGCGGCAGATCGAACGGCACGGCTGGGCGGTGTGGGCGCCGATCCGCTTCAGCTACGACACCATCAACTTCGCCACCGAAGTGCCCTTCCCCTCGCCGCCTTCCCGCCAAAACCTGCTGGGCACCGACAGCAACGGCGGCGACGTGCTGGCCCGGGTGCTGTACGGTTTTCGCATCTCGATGCTGTTCGGCCTGGCGCTGACGCTGTTTTCCAGCCTGATCGGCGTGTGCGTCGGCGCGACGCAAGGGTATTACGGCGGGCGTTTCGATCTGTGGGGGCAACGCTTTATCGAAGTGTGGTCGGGCATGCCGACGCTGTTTCTGATCATTCTGCTGTCGAGCATCGTCCAGCCCAATTTCTGGTGGCTGCTCGGCATCACCATCCTGTTCGGCTGGATGAGCCTGGTGGGTGTGGTGCGCGCCGAATTCCTGCGCACCCGCAATTTTGACTACATCCGCGCCGCGCGCGCCATGGGCGTGCCGGATCGCGTTATCATGTCCCGCCATATGCTGCCCAACGCCATGGTGGCGACGCTGACCTTCCTGCCGTTTATCCTGTGCGGCTCGATCACCACCCTGACGTCGCTCGATTTCCTCGGTTTCGGTCTGCCGATCGGTTCGCCGTCGCTCGGTGAGTTGCTGCTGCAAGGCAAAAACAATCTGCAGGCGCCATGGCTCGGCATCACCGCCTTCCTGGTCTTGGCGGTGCTGCTGTCGTTATTAATCTTTATCGGCGAAGCGGTGCGCGACGCCTTTGACCCCAGCAAGGCGCATTGATATGGCCACTCCTTTGCTCGCTATTCAGGATCTCAGCATCGCCTTCCGCCAGGGCGACACCGTCACGCCGGTGGTCAGCGAACTCTCGCTGCAAATCGCGCCGGCGGAAACGCTGGCGCTGGTAGGGGAATCCGGCTCCGGCAAAAGCGTCACCGCCCTGTCGATACTGCGCCTGCTGCCCGCGCCGCCGGTGGTTTACCCTGCCGGCGACATTCTGTTCAACGGCGATTCGTTGCTGCATGCGCCGGAAGCGGCGCTGCGCAAGGTGCGCGGCAATCAGATCGCGATGATCTTTCAGGAACCGATGGTGTCGCTTAACCCGCTGCACACCATCGAGAAACAGCTGGCGGAAGTGTTGATGCTGCACCGCGGCCTGCGGCGCGATGCCGCGCGCGCGGAGATCGTCGAGTGCCTGGAGCGCGTCGGCATCCGCCAGGCCAAAAGCCGGCTGCAGGACTATCCGCATCAGCTGTCCGGCGGCGAACGCCAGCGGGTAATGATCACCATGGCGGTGTTGACCCGCCCGAAACTGCTGATCGCCGACGAACCCACCACCGCGCTCGACGTCACTATCCAGGCGCAGATCCTGACGCTGCTGCAAGAATTGAAACGAGAGATGGACATGGGGCTGCTGTTCATCACCCATAATCTGAATATCGTGCGCCGCCTGGCGGACAACGTGGCGGTGATGCGTCAGGGGCGCTGCGTGGAGCAAAACGCCCGCGCGCGGCTGTTCAGCCGGCCGCAGCATTCTTACACGCAGCAGCTGCTGGCCGCCGAAGACGTCGGTGAACCGCTGCCGTTGCCTGCCGCGGCCAACGGGCACCCCGGCGACGAGCGGCCGCTGCTCAAGGTGGAGAACCTGCAGGTGCGCTTCCCCATTCGCCGCGGCCTGCTGCGCCGCACGGTGGATTATCACTATGCATTGAAATCATTGAGTTTCGAGCTGCGGGCCGGGGAAAGCGTGGGGCTGGTGGGGGAATCCGGCTCGGGCAAAAGCACCACCGGGCTGGCGCTGCTGCGCCTGTTGGCCTCGCAGGGCACCATCTGGTTCGACGGCGAACCGCTGCATCCGCTCACAATGAAGCAGATGCTGCCCTACCGCAGCCGGATGCAAATCGTCTTCCAGGATCCCTATTCCGCCCTGAACCCGCGCCTGAACGTGCAGCAGATCATCGCCGAGGGGCTGGAAGTGCACCAGCGGCTTAGCGCCGAGCAGCGGGAACAGCGCGTGATCGAGGTGTTGCAGGAGGTCGGCCTGGATCCGCAGCTGCGCCACCGCTATCCCACCGAGTTTTCCGGCGGCCAGCGCCAGCGCATCGCCATCGCGCGCGCGCTGATCCTGCAGCCGCAGCTGCTGATCCTCGACGAGCCGACCTCTTCGCTGGATAAATCGGTGCAGGCGCAGATCCTGACGCTGCTGAAATCGCTGCAGCAACGTCACCGGCTGGCTTATCTGTTCATCAGCCATGACCTGCAGGTGGTGCGTTCGCTATGCCACCAGGTCATCGTGCTGCGACAGGGAGAAGTGGTTGAACAGGGAGACTGCCGGGCGATTTTCGCGGCGCCCGCCGCCGACTATACCCGTCAACTGCTGCAGTTGGCGGATTAGCGGCAAATTCAGAAGGGGTACTGCGCGCTGAGCGGTTCGGCGATCGCGGCGCCGACGTTTTTCAGGCGGCACATGGTGGCGCTCTCGTCGCTGCGCTGCACGAACAGGCAAGGCTCTCCTTCCCATTCGACAATCGCGCAGTCGACCTGAATCTCCTGCAGCGACAGATTGAGCTGTTGCATTACCTGCCAGGCCTCGGCCCCTTCATGGCTGAGCAACTTCAGCCCAATCAGGTTGTTATCTTCGTCTATTCCGTTAAACGGAATCGGTTCGACCTTCACGCCGGTGAAACCGGATAGCCAACGATAACTTTGCGGCAAGCGATGCACTACCGAAAGTTGGATACTCTCCACATGAAATCCCTAGTTTGAAAAGGTGAAACACTTTTACCTGACAGGGTTACTAAGTTATAGCCGTTGACTCCCGACTCTGCCGCGCACAAATGTTATTTAAATGTAAATTTTGCCGCAAGCCATTAACCTGACCCCGTGCTTGCCGATGCCGCGCCATTTTTTGGCGCGCCGTGCGGTGTTATTTCACGGCATTTTGCGACTCAGCTCGCATTTTTGCGTTATATGTAACCCTTTCCCGCAGCGATCTCAACTCTTTTTTCTTGCAATGCGACTACTTTTCCGTCGCCATATTTTTACATTGAAGAAACATTTCACCCGCCACGTTAGCGCAGCCTCTCCTGCTAATGCCTTGATTTACATCAATCCTAATACAAACCACTCGCGCGGCGCAGCCGACAGAACGCCGCGCCTCCCGGGGAATATCGGGCGGCACGATGGCGGAGTTTTTTAACAAAAAGCACACAGATGGGAAAATGACCAATTAATTAGCAGACATATATTTAGCAACAAATTATTCATTGCCGGTTGCACCCTGAAATGGCAGGGCGCAACCCCATGACGCTGCGGGGCGAAACGCCCCGAGTCGGGAGAACGTCAGGCTGCGCGATCGCGCGGCCGGCTGGCGTAAACGTAGAACAGCACCGCCACGATGCTGCACAGCGCCATCGAGGTGACCATTGGCCAGGCGCTTTTGCCCGGCGCCATCGACAGCACCGCCCCCACCAGCGCGCCGATGCTAAAGCGCAACGTGCCGGCCAGGGAAGACGCGGTGCCCGCCATATGCGGAAAATCATCCAGGATCACCGCCATGGCGTTGGAGGAAATCATCGCGATGCACCCCAGGTAGACCGCTACGCCGATCACCAGCGCCCAGAAGCCCAGGCCGACGGCGCTTACCGCCAGCAGCCACAGCCCCATCGCCAGCTGCACCAGCAGCCCCAGCTTGAACATCTTGACCGCGCCGAACCGCCGCACGTTGCGGCTGTTGATCAGCGTCGTCAGGAACAGGAAGACGATGTTCAGCGCAAAATAGTAGCCGAAGTGCTGCGGCGAAACGTGGTTCAGTTCGATGTAGACGAACGGCCCGGCGCTGAGGAACGAGAACATGCCCGCAAACGAGAAGGCGCTGGCCAACATGTAGCTCAGCACCCGCTTGTGGCGGAACAGCGAACCGAAGTTGCCCAGCGTGGTACGCAGGTGGAACCGCTGACGCCGCTCTTTCGGCAGCGTCTCCTTGATGAACAAGGCCACCAGCAGTGAACCGATCAGCGCCGCGGCACCCATGGTCCAGAAGATGGCGTGCCAGCTGAACCACAGCAGCAGCGCACCGCCGATCATCGGCGCCAGCAGCGGCGCGATGGTCATCACCAGAATGACGAACGACATCATGCGCGAGAACTCATCCTTGGTGAACATGTCGCGCATCAGGGCGTTAATCACCACGCTGGCGGCGGCGGCGGCCAGACCGTGCAGGAAACGCAGCCCGATCAGCTGATCGATAGACTGCGCCATGGCGCAGGCGCAGCCGGCGATGGCAAAGATCAGCGTTCCCCACAGGATCACCGGCTTGCGGCCGATGCTGTCCGACATGGGCCCATAGAACAGCTGCCCGAAGGCAAAGCCGAGCATATAGGCGCTGAGCGTCATCTGCACGCTGCCGGACTCGACGCCAAACTGGGCGGCGATCACCGGCATACTGGGCAGGTACATGTCGATCGCCAACGGCATCAACATGGACAACAGGCCCAGAATGAAAATCAAACCGAGATGAGAGGTTCGGTTCTGTTGCACGTTCCACGACTCCTTAATCGGCCGCAATCAATGATCGGTTATCAGTCCTGCAGGTGCGGCGCGCCCACGCTGGCGATCTCTTCTTCGGTCAGTGGGCGGTATTCGCCCGGCGCCAGATCGTCATCCAGCACGATGGCGCCGATGCGCTCACGGTGCAACTCGATCACCCGGTTGCCGACGGCGGCGAACATCCGCTTCACCTGGTGGTAGCGCCCTTCGCTGATGGTCAGGCGCACCACGCGCTCGTCAACCTGCTCCAACGTCGCCGGCCGCGTCAGATCTTTCTCGTTGTGCAGTTGCACCCCTTCGGCGAAACGCTGCGCGGTGTCTTCCGCCAACGGGTGCTCCAGCGTGACCAAATAGGTTTTCTCGCAGTGGTGGCGCGGCGACGTGACGCGGTGCGACCACTGGCCGTCGTCGGTCATCAGCACCAGCCCGGTGGTGTCGATATCCAACCGCCCGGCGGCGTGCAGCTTGTACGCGACCGGCTCATCGAGGAAATACAGCACCGTCGGATGATCGGGATCGTCGGTGGAGCAGACGTAGCCCTGCGGTTTGTTGAGCATGAAATAGCGCGGGCCGTTCTGCTGCTGCAGCGGATTGCCGTCGAACGTCACTTCTTGCTCCGGGGTCAGTTTGATCGCCCCGCTCTTCACCACCTCACCGTCAACGGTGACGCGTTTAGCCCGAAGTTCGCGCGCGACCAGCGCACGGCTGATGCCTAACTGCTGAGATAAAAACTTGTCCAATCGCATGGGATCTGCTTTGCCTGTCGTTGTTATGATCGCATTGATCGTATTGCCAAAATATGACGCCCGCCGTTGCACCGGGTGCAAATGGCAGGTTCAGGGGGGAAATCGCGTGGGGGAACAGCGATTGCTGTCTCACGAGTATAGCGGCACAACGCGTTGCCCGACAGGGGTAATTTTCACGCTTCTCGCACCGCGCGCGCGCAGAAGGCATAATAATGGAAATTTTTCGGCCGCCCGGGGCGTAAAATGTCACGCTTTCTGTGGGAACAGAGGTGACAAAACCGCTTCCCGGCGGCCCATTCCAACCTACGGCGTTCACTTATGGCCTTTACCCTACGCCCCTACCAACTGGAAGCGGTCGAAGCCACCATCAATCATTTCCGGCGGCACCCCGAACCGGCGCTGATCGTGCTGCCGACCGGCGCCGGCAAAAGCCTGGTGATCGCCGAACTGGCGAAGCGCGCCCGCGGGCGGGTGCTGGTGCTGGCGCACGTCAAGGAACTGGTGGCGCAAAACCACGCCAAATACTGCGCCTACGGCCTGGAAGCGGACATCTTCGCCGCCGGCCTGCAACAAAAAGAGAGCGCCGGCAAGGTGGTGTTCGGCAGCGTGCAGTCGGTGGCGCGCAACCTGCCGCTGTTCGACGGCGCCTTTTCGCTGCTGATCGTCGATGAATGCCACCGCATCAGCGACGACGACGACAGCCAGTACCAGCAAATCATCCAGCATTTGCAGAAAACCAACCCGCAGCTGCGGCTGCTGGGGCTGACCGCCACGCCCTATCGCCTGGGCAAGGGCTGGATTTACCAGTATCACTACCACGGCTTCACCCGCGGCGACGGCGCCAGCCTGTTTCGCGACTGCATCTACGAGCTGCCGCTGCGCTACATGATTAAGAACGGCTTCCTGGTGCCGCCTGAGCGGCTGGACATGCCGATCGTGCAGTACGATTTCAGCCGGCTGGAGGCCAGAAGCAACGGCCTGTTCAGCGAAGCGGATCTGAACCGTGAGCTGAAGCGGCAAAACCGCGTCACGCCGCATATCATCAGCCAGATTGTAGAGTACGCCCAAGATCGTAAAGGGGTGATGATCTTCGCCGCCACCGTCGAGCACGCCCGCGAGATCCACGGCCTGTTGCCGAACGGCGAGGCCGCGCTGGTCAGCGCCGAAACGCCGCCCGCCGAGCGCGATGCGCTGATCGAGGCGTTCAAACAGCAGCAGCTGCGCTATCTGGTCAACGTAGCGGTATTGACCACCGGCTTCGACGCGCCGCACGTCGATCTGATCGCTATTCTGCGCCCGACCGAGTCCGTCAGCCTGTATCAGCAGATCGTCGGCCGCGGTCTGCGGCTGGCGCCCGGCAAGGAGGATTGCCTGATCCTCGACTACGCCGGCAACCCGCACGATCTGTTCACGCCGGAGGTCGGCGTCAGCAAGCCGCACGGCGACAGCCAGCCGGTGCAGGTGTTCTGCCCGGCCTGCGGCTTCGCCAACCTGTTCTGGGGCAAGTGCACCGAGAATGGCGACATCATCGAGCACTACGGCCGCCGCTGTCAGGGCTGGCTGGAAGACGACGACGGCCACCGCGAACAGTGCGATTACCGCTTCCGGTTCAAGAGCTGCCCGCACTGCGGCGCGGAGAACGACATCGCCGCGCGCCGCTGCCATCAGTGCCAGGAGGTGCTGGTCGATCCCGATGACATGCTGAAGGCGGCGCTGAAGCTGAAAGACGCGCTGGTGCTACGCTGCGGCGGCATGGAATTGCAGAGCGGCCGCGACGACAAGGGCGAATGGCTGAAGGCCACCTATTACGACGAGGACGGCACCAGCACCAGCGAGCGCTTCCGCCTGCAGACGCCGGCGCAGCGCAAAGCGTTCGAAATGCTGTTCCTGCGCCCGCACCAGCGCGCGCCGGGCGTGCCGTTCGCCTGGCACACCGCCGCCGACGTGCTGGCGCAACAGCAGGCGCTGCGCCATCCGGATTTCGTGGTGGCGCGCAAACGCGGGCAGTTTTGGCAGGTGCGCGAGAAAGTGTTCGATTATCAAGGCCGTTTCCGCCGCGCCAATCAGTTGGCCTGAGCGAACGGCCCTCAATCTGGGCAGGTTTTCGTTGCCCTGCAGGCGGCTTTCCGTTAAAATGCCGCGCGCTTTACCTGGGCCTGCCCAGCGTTAAAGCGGAATTCCGAACTTGCTACTTGGGTCGCCTGTAGCAGGGTAAATTTTCTTTTAAGAGAAAAAACAATGTTCACTATCAATGCAGAAGTACGTAAAGACCAGGGTAAAGGTGCGAGCCGCCGCCTGCGTGCAGCAAACAAATTCCCAGCTATCGTTTACGGTGGCAAAGAAGCTGCAGTTTCCATCGAATTGGACCATGATTCTGTCAAGAACATGGAAGCTAAACCAGAATTCTACAGCGAAGCAGTAACTCTGGTTATCGACGGTAAAGAAACCAAAGTTAAGGTTCAGGCTGTACAGCGTCACCCGTTCAAGCCAAAACTGGCTCACATCGACTTCGTTCGCGTTTAATCGCTACGTTTTCGAACCTTTCGGGACGCCGAAATAAAGAACGCCGCAATTGCGGCGTTTTTTATTGTCTGCGATTCGGCGCGCTTACTTGCCGCTGCCGGTCCGGCGCTGCAGCTGATCGCGCAGATTCGGCGGCGTGCCTCTGATGGTCAGGGTGTCGGTGGCCGCATCCCAGAAAATGCGCTCGCCCAGCAGCATGGCGTCGAAGTTCAGGCTGATGCCGCCGCCGCTGCCGGCGAATTTGGTTAGTTGGCGCAGCGTGCCGCGATCCGCCGGGAAGCTTTCTTCCAGCTCATACCCTTGCTCGCTTGAGAACTGCATGAAGTCTTTCTCGCCGACCGGCGACAGCTCCTGCGACAGCGCCTGCAGCTCAATCTCTTCGCCCGCCTGCAGCTGTTCGTTGCAGTAGCTGTACACCTGCTGGCGCACCGACTGGCGCTCGTTCTTGTCCAGCTGCGCATCGGCGCAGTAGTCGTCCACCGCCTGCAGCAGCCCACGGTTTTGCGCCTTGGCGTCCAACCCTTCGGACGCCGCCAGGAAATCCATGAAGAAGTCGGCGACCTTGCGGCCCACGCGCCCGCGCAGGAAGGTCAGGTAGCGGGTCGATTCCGGGTTGGTTTCCCATTCGGTCAGATCGATGCGCGCGACGATATCGGCGTTGTTGATGTCCAGATAGTGCGTGGTGTTGATATCCAGCTCTTCGTTGACGCGCATGCTGTTACGGCTGTTCAACACCGCGATCAGCAGATACTCCACCGCCAGATAACGGTATTGGCCAAACAGCACCACGCCGCCTTCGGCGAACGGATACTTCGCCAGTTCGTCGCGCAGGCGGCCAGTCGCCGCGCGGCTGAAGGCCAGAAAGTCCTTATCGTCCTTGCGGCAGGTGCGCAGCGCTTCCGCCAGCTCGCTGCCTTCGTTGAACAGGCCCAAGGCCTTGCTCTTGGCGCTATAGACGCGATGCAGTTCCGTCATCATTTCTTCCACCGCCGCGTTGGTGGGAAGCAAGGAATCGCGCAGCACCACGTCCAGCGTTTGCTCGTCGCGTTTCACCAACTGGTGCAGAGCGATCTGGTCGATATCCAGACTCATGGTAAATCCTCCTGTTCTTTAGGCGCGTATTCAAACACTGAAGGCCCCGCCCTGCAATACTAAAAACCGCGGCAAACCGGAAAGGCGCTGCGAGGGGCAGCCCCGGCGCGGGCGAACAATTTCCCGAATGACAGGAAGTGATAAAAGAGCGGAAAATCACTGCCCTATACGGTAAGATAGGGCACTTTGCAGATTACTAAGCGCAATTTTATGCCACAATCATCCCGTTACAGTGACGAACACGTTGAACAACTGCTCTCAGAGCTGGTCAATGTTCTGGAAAAACACCATACCCCCACCGATCTTTCCCTGATGGTGCTGGGCAATATGGTCACTAATTTGATCAACACCAGCGTTGCCCCCGCGCAGCGGAAAACCCTGGCGAGATCGTTCGCGGAAGCCCTGCAGGCTTCTGTCCGTGAAGATAAAGCACATTAATATTGACTTATGGTGACAAACCGTCAGCGTTATCGTGAAAAAGTCTCCCAGATGATCAGCTGGGGGCACTGGTTCGCCTTATTCAACATTTTGCTCGCCCTTGGGCTGGGCAGCCGTTACCTGTTTGTCACCGACTGGCCCGCATCCCTGCTGGGCCGGGTTTATGCCTTTGTCAGCCTGCTGGGGCATTTCAGCTTTATCGTGTTCGCCGGCTATTTGCTGGTGATCTTCCCGCTCACCTTCGTGGTGATGTCGCAGCGGCTGCTGCGATTTATTTCCGCCGCGCTGGCCACCATCGGGCTCACGCTGTTGCTGGTCGACAGCGAAGTGTTCTCCCATTTCCACCTGCACCTCAATCCGGTGGTGTGGGATCTGGTGGTCAACCCGGACCAAAGCGAGCTTTCGCGCGACTGGCAACTGATGTTCATCTGCGTGCCGGCGATCTTCCTGGTGGAGATGCTGTTCGCCACCTGGAGCTGGCAGAAGCTGCGCAGCCTGAACCGCCGCCGCTTCGGCAAACCGCTGGCGGCGCTGTTTATCAGCGCCTTTTTCGCTTCGCACCTGATTTACATCTGGGCCGACGCCAACTTCTATCGCCCGATCACCATGCAGCGAGCCAACCTGCCGCTCTCGTACCCGATGACCGCGCGCAAGTTCCTCGAAAAACACGGCCTGCTCGACCAGCAAGAGTATGAGCGCCGCCTGATGCAACAGGGCAATCCGGAAGCGGTGGCAGTAGAGTATCCGCTCAGCGATCTCAGCTACGGCGATAAAGGCAGCGGCTATAACCTGCTGATGATCGTGGTGGACGGCATTCGCGCCAAAGACGTGGCGCAGGACATGCCGGCGCTGACGCGCTTCGCCCAGGAAAACGTGCGTTTCAGCGATCATTACAGTTCGGGCAACCATGCCGATACCGGGCTGTTCGGCCTGTTCTACGGCATTTCCCCGACCTATCTGGACAGCGTGCTCGCCGGCCGCAAGCCGTCGGCGCTGATCGCTGCGCTCGGCGATCGGGGCTACCAGCTGGGGCTGTTCTCCTCCGATGGCTTCAACGCCAGCCTGTACCGTCAGGCGCTGTTGACCGATTTCTCGCTGCCGACGCCGGCGCCGCAAAGCGACGCGCAAACCACGCAGCAATGGCAGCGTTGGCTGGCGGATCAGGGTAGCAAAGAGCCGTGGTTCTCCTATATCAGCTTCAGCGGCGCCGAGGCTGTCGAAGGCGACAAAACCCCGGCTCCGGCCGACTTTATTCGGCGCTATCGCACCGGCGCGCAAGACGTGGACGCCCAGATAGCCCAGGTGCTGGACACCCTGAAACAGCGCGGCCTGCTGGATAAAACCGTGGTGGTGATCACCGCCGAGCACGGCGTCGAGTTCAACGACAGCGGCAAAGGCCAATGGGGCGCCGGCACCGGTTTCAACCAGGCGCAGCTGCAGGTGCCGTTGGTGATCCACTGGCCGGGCACCCCGGCGCAGACCATCAGCAAGCTGACCGGCCATAACGACGTGATGCGCACCCTGATGCAACGATTGCTGCACGTGAAGACCGCGCCGAAAGACTATTCGCAGGGCGAAGATCTGTTCACCGCCCAGCGCCGCAACGACTGGATCGCTACCGGCGATGGCAATCAGCTGGTGATCATCACGCCGACGCAGACGCTGATGCTGGACAACAGCGGCAACTATCGCGTCTACGATCAGAACGGCGATGAAATAAAAGACGAGAAACCGCAGCTTGCTCTGCTGTTGCAGGTGCTGACCGATGTAAAACGCTTTATCGCCAACTAACTGCTTAAAACTAAAGCAATCAAGTGGCGAGGCGCTTGCATTAACATCGGGAATCGGTAGTATGATTTTTCATAGCGTCGGCATGTAGCGCAGCCTGGTAGCGCACCGTCATGGGGTGTCGGGGGTCGGAGGTTCGAATCCTCTCATGCCGACCAAATTTAATAAAACCTGCTGTTACAGCAGGTTTTTTTTCGTCTGCCGTTTACGCGGAAAGTTTGACGATCGCCGCTGGAATCCCCTGTCGCACCGCCGCACCGGTCACCCAGTCCAGCCAGGTGTTCGGCACTTCGCGCGTCGGATCGGCAAACCCCAGATCGTTGAGATTGATGCCGGCGGCAATGCGCTTATCCATCGCCAGCGGCTCGCCGTCCAGGTAGTGCTGGCTGGCGCCCATCTCCCGGTGGCCGTAGCCGTGTTCCACCGCGATCACGCCGGGCATCACCCCCGCCAGCAGACTGATCTGCGCCTCCCGGCTGCCGCCCGGGGTGCTGATGCTCACCCAATCACCGTGTTGAATGCCGAAACGCGCCCCGTCCGCCGGGTTCAGCGCCACCAGGTTCACCGGTTTCACGTCGTGCAGGCGCCGGATCACCGCGGTGGAACTGCTCATCACATTGGATTTGAAGGACATCAGCCGCAGCGGCCACTGCCGCTCAGGGTAGAGTTCTTCCACCGCACGGCCGTCAGACAAACGCGCCGGGTAGCAGGTTGGGCAGCCGCTGAAACGCTCGCCGGTAATCGCATGCCGGTGCTTCGCCACTTCCGCATTCCAGATCTGCAGCGGCTTCTCCCAGCGGTTGCCCACGCTGCCGTCGCGGCGGCCGCTGTCATGACCGGCGAAGCGGCCACCGCGGCTGTAGATAAACGCCACGCGGCCGATCTCATCGGCGCGCAGCGTCTGCGCAAGCTGCGGCAACAAGCGATCGACGCCGCTCAGCGCCAGCTCTTCCTCCCTCACGGCCGGCACCGGCGCCTTGCCGGCAAACGCCACGTTGGCGGCGGCGCGCAGATAATAATCCTCGGCGCGGTTGAGCGGCAGCAGCCCGCCCCGGCCGTCGCCGATAGCGCGATCGCCGAACCCCGGCAGCGCCAGGCGTTTGGCGACGGCGATGCAAAACGCCTCCATGGAGATCGGCTGCCCTTGCGCCGTTTTCGCGGTCGCCGGCGTCACTATCGGCCAGCGCGCAGTGGTGGCCTTGCTGGCGACGCCGCCCCAGGGGGCGCTGAATCCCCAGCTCTCAAAGTTATGGGTGTCCGGGACGATATAGTCGGCCAATGCCGTCGTTTCGTTGATAAACGCATCGATGGCGATAAACAGCGGCAAACGCGCCGGATCTTTCAGCCGCTCTTCCGCCACGCCGCGCAACCCGGCGATACCGTACAGGGGGTTGGTCATGTTCGAGATCCAGGCTTTCAGCCCGTACGGATATCCCGCCAGCGCCGACGTCAGCAGCTCGGTCAACTGCCCGGCGACGAACGGATACCAGGGCGCCCTGGCCGGCCAGGGCGAAACGCCCGCCGCCACTTTTTCGCGGTATTCGTCGGAGGTTTCATAGGCGGCCTTGCTGCGCGCGATATTCAACCCCTTCGGTTTTACCAGGCCGGGAAACTCGACCAGGTTATAGCGCGGCCCCTCGGCGAAACCGTTGAATTTGCCGCCGCCGACGAACACCCCGCCCGCCAGGCTCAGGTTACCGATCAACACGTTGAGCATCATCACCGACCAGGTATTGTAAAACCCGTTCGCCGCCATCATCCCGCCATGGGCGATCACCGCCGCCTTGCGCCCGTGGGCGGTAAAGGCCTCGGCCAGCGCCGCGATGCGCGCCACCGGTACGCCGCATTCCCGGCTGTAGGCTTCCGGCGACAACTTGTCGGCCGCCTCTTTCAGACACTGAAAGCCGCTCTTCACCGCCACCTGCGCGCCGTCGTGCAGCGTCACCGTGCGGGTTACCCACAGCTCGGCGCTGTCACACGTCTCGGCCGCCACCAGTTCCCCCGCGCCGTTGACCACCAGCGGCGACGCCGACTCGGCGCCGTTCAGATGGGCCAGCGTCAGATGCTGCCCCGCCAACGGGTGCTCGCTCTCGGCGATCACCAGATGCGTGGCGTTGGTCCAGCTCTTCTCGCCGGCGCGTTGCATGGCAGCCTCCGACGGGATGGCGAGATAACCGGCCTGATAACGCCGATTGTCGAGGATCCAACGGATCATCGCCATCGCCAGCGCCGAGTCGGTGCCCGGCAGTATCGGGATCCAATGGCCATGATCGTCCGCCAGCGTGGTGGTCAACGGCAGCGCCGGCGCCACTACCGCGTAGCGGAATTCGCTGCGCAATCTGGCGCTGGCCAACTGCCGGGCCTGACGCTTGAACGGGTTGCCGGACTGCGCCGGCGAGGTGCCCATAAACAGCGCGAATTCGACCTGTTCCCAGTCCGGTTTCACGTGCGGATTCTTGTCCAGATCGTTCATCAACGCGCCGGAACCGGCGCGGTAGGCCAGCCCGCAGTAAGCGCCGTGCGCGCCGAAATTTTTGCTGCCGAAGCTGTTCTGGGCGAAGCGCCGCAGGAAGCTGTCGCGCCCGTCATCACCGGCGTTGGTCACCAGCAGCTGGTTGGCTTTCGGCCCCAGCCCCGGCTGTCGGGCATCGATCGGCGTTTCCAGATCGCGGATCGCCCGCAGGCCGTCCACATGCCCCTCGCCGAACAGATCGCCGCCCTCCACCACTTCGGCGATCAACTGCTCGAAGCTGATGCGCTGCCACTTTCCCTCGCCGCGCTTGCCGACGCGCTTCATCGGCTCCAGCACGCGCAGCGGGCTGTAAAGCCCCTCCAGCAGCGTAGCGCCCCGCGCGCAGGCGGTGGAACGCGCGTCGAGGCCGCTCTCCCCGCCCAGCTGCGCCAACGCGTCCTGCAGCGGCAACGCAGAATCGAGGTGCCGCTCCTGAGACAGCGGATGATACGGGTTGCCGGCGATACGCAGTACCCGGTCGGTCTGCCTGTCCACCCGCACCCGCACGCCGCATTGCGTCCAGCAACCGAAGCACTGGGTCATCGAGATGGCCTGCTGCGGATTGCCTTGCCATTCCGGCACCGCCCGCCCTTCGGGCAGCAGAGAGTTGCCGTTGATGCGATCCAGAGTCACGCGCCCTGAGGTGCCGTGAATCAAACCGTCGATCGCCCGTTTGGCGACCTCGCGATAGCTCAGGCCGAAAGCGGACAGCCCGCCGAAGGCCAGGCCCACTTTCAACCACTGACGCCGGGTGAGTTTAGCCATGTTGTTTTCTCCGCAGTAAAAACGCCTGTGCTTCACGCACCATGATCATTAACGCCAGCCACAGCCCGAAGGTGCCGACGATCGCCAGCAAGCCGTCGGTACCAAGCGGCAGACTATAGGGGGAATAAGACGCGTTGTATTTCGGGATGGTTTGCACCTCAATCAACAGCGTCCAGCGCATCAGCCAGCTCAGCCCCAGCGCGCCGGCCACCAGCAGCGGCGCGCCGCCGCGCGGCAAACGTCGATAGGCCGCCCAGGCGGCGCACGCCAGCGCCAACCCCCACAGCGCGATCCAGCCGGCAGCATACTGACGCGCCGTCGCCTGCGTCTGCAGCCAGTGGCGTACCGCCGCGCCGGATAGCGTATCGCCGCACACCCACAGCAGGATCGCCCCGCCGAGCGGCAGCAGCGTCAGCAGCATCCCGCGCGCCAGCGGCGCCTGCAGGCCGGGCCGTTTGCGCATCGCCAACAGCAACAGAGCCAAGAGTGCCTGCAGCGCGCTGAGGAACATCACGATCGGAAATGCGTAGCTGAACCAGATTGGGCGCGCGCGCACGACGGAAACCTCGCGCCCGGTGTACAACAGCAGGCCGATAGCCACCAGCGCGCAGGCGGGCGCGATCCCACGCAGCAGCGCAACCGGTCTGCCCGTCAGTCGCGTAAATTCAATCGCGATAAACCACAGGCCGATCAGCAAGGTAAACAGCGGCAAGAACAGCGCGCCCCACGGCATCCACGACCAGGGCGTCGGGTAGGCGTAAAAATGCCAGAAACGGGCGGTTTGATGCAGATCGGCGGTCAACGCCAGCGGCGCGGTGATGGCGCACGTCAGCCCGATAAACAGCGCCGCGCGCTCCAAATGTGCGGCGTTGTCTCCACCGCGCCAGCGCCACACGCAGGCCAGCAACGCGGCGCAGGCGGCAATGCCGATAAAGAAGAAATATTGCACGGCCCACGGCAGCCAGCTCACCGCCTGCGGCTGGCTCAAAACCTCTGCGATCATCAGTTGGCGGCTCATCGTCCCTCCCCCCATAAAGCGACCTGCGCCCGCCCCGGCAGCGGCGTGACGAAGGCGTCATCCAGCCCCAGATAAAACACGTGGGGCGCGGTTTGGTTCTCCGGCTTGAGGACTTTGATCTCGGCCTCGTGACGCAGCAGCAGCTTGCTCAGCGTGCTGTGCGGATCGCGCATATCGCCGATGATCCGCGCCCCGCCCACGCACGACTCCACGCATGCCGGCAGCAATCCCGCCTCCAGCCGGTGTACGCAGAAGGTGCATTTGTCCGCCGTTTGGGTGGCGTGATTGATAAAACGGGCATCGTACGGGCAGGCCTGCACGCAATAGGCGCAACCCACGCAGCGTTTGTTGTCGACCACCACGATCCCGTCCTCGCGCTGGAAGGTGGCCTGCACCGGGCACACCGGCACGCAGGGCGGGTTATCGCAGTGGTTGCACAGCCTGGGCAGCAGCACGTTGGTCGCCACCGCTTCGCCTGCGAGGCTGACCTGGTACTGGTTTACCGTAGTGCGAAACTCCCCGTGCAGCGTCTGGTTTTCAATGGCGCAACTGACGGTACAGGCCTGGCACCCAACGCAGCGCCGCAGATCGATCAGCATCGCGTAGCGGCGGCTGGCATCCCCCTCGCGCCGCGTCGGCGCTAACGTCAGCCCGGCCTCCGCCACGGGGATCAGCGAAGCCCCCGCCGTCAACACGCCCAGCCGCTGCAAAAACTGCCGTTTACCGAAATCCATGCGCCTCTCCCACGCCCTGGGCATCACCCCGATCACGCTATTGATGCCCGTTAGATGAATAAACAATGTCGATGATTTACAGTGTAAAAATGACATTGGGCTCAGCTCTATTGTGGTTAACCACATACCGAACCCAACGTTGATCTAAAACAAGTGGCGGCAGGCAAATTGCCCATCAGGAGGGGCCGTGAGGGTCGTGTTATTACTGCTGTTCAGTCTCGGCTGGGGGATGGCGGCACAGGCGGGCGAGTGGTCGGTCGGCGTGCTGGCGATGCGCGGCGATGCGGCGACCGAGCGTGACTGGCAGCCGCTGATCGACAGGCTCAACGGCAGCGTCGGCGGTGAGCGCTTCCGCCTGCGGCCGCTCGATCTGGCGCAGATGCGCGAAGCGGTCAATCGGGGCAGCGTGCAGTTCGTGGTCACTAATCCGGCGCAGTTTGTGCAGCTGAACAGCCACTATCATCTGCGCTGGCTGGCGTCGTTGCGCGCCGCCAACGGCGATCGGGCAACGGGCAACATCATCGGCAGCGTGATTCTGGTGCGGCGCGACAGCGGCATTACGACGCCGCAGGCGCTGATGGGAAAAACGGTGGGCGCCATCGACCCGCAGGCCTTCGGCGGCTATCTGACCGGCTATAAGGCGCTCAGCGACGCCGGCATACGGCCCGAGCGCGATTTTCACCTGCGCTTTACCGGTTTCCCTGCCGACGCCCTGCTCTATCTGTTGCGCGAGCGCGCCATTCAGGCCGCCATCGTCCCGGTCTGCCTGCTGGAGAAAATGGGCAAGGAAGGCCTGATCAACCCGGCGGATTTTCGCCCGCTGCTGCAACAGGCCACGTCGGCTCCCTGCGTCACCAGCACGCCGCTTTACCCCAACTGGTCGTTCGCCGCCCTGCCCGGCCTGGATAACTCACTGGTGGATGCGGTGGCGAGAGCCTTGCTGACCGCACCGCCCCAGTCTCCCTTCCTGTGGGGCGCACCGGCCTCGACCAGCGAGGTGGAAGCGCTGCTGCGCGCCGTCAATCAGCACCCGGAACAGCGGCGGCTATGGCTGGATATCAAGAGCTGGCTGATCCAGCATCAGACGGCTGTCGGCCTGTCGCTGGCGCTGCTGGCGCTGTTGATCGTCAACCATATCTGGATCGCGCTGCTGGTACGCCGACGCGGGCGACAGCTGCTCCACGCCGACGAGCAACTGCGGCGGCAGGAGCGGGCGCTGGAAAACGCCAGGCAGCTGAACGTGCTGGGGGAGATGGCCTCCGGCTTCGCGCACGAGCTCAACCAGCCGCTGGCGGCCATTCGCCACTATGCGCAGGGGTGCCTGATCCAACTGCGCAACACGGACGCCGGGCATCCGCTGCTGGGGCCGCTGGAAAATATCGACCGGCAGGCGCAGCGCGGCGGCGAGACGATTCATAACCTGCGCCAGTGGGTGCAGCCCACCGCGGAGGCGATAGACCAAACGCGCTGGCGCCCCACCGCGGTAAGCGAAACCGCCGAGCGGGTGTGGACGCTGCTGCGCCTGACGCAACGCTATCCCGACCTGACGTTGTTCAATAACGTGGCGCCTTCGCTGACGCTAACCCTGCCGCCGGCGCTGCTGGAACAGTTGCTGGCGAACCTGCTGCTGAATGCGGCGCAGGCCGGAGCCAATGCCGTCTGGCTTTCCGCCGCCAAGAGCGAACGGGCGATGGAGTTGCATCTGCAGGACAACGCGGGCGGCATGACAACGGCCGGGCTGGAACAGGCTTTTCGCCCCTTCAACACCACCAAGGCCGGCGGCATGGGGCTGGGGTTAGCCATTTGCCGGCGCCTGGCCCGCTATGGCGGCGGCGAAATCCGCCTGGCTAACCGCCCGGCTCCCGACAGCCGCAACGGGCTGTGCGTAACGCTGCATTTCATATTGGATAACGAGGAAAACCATGTCGCTAATTTATCTGGTGGATGATGACGTCGCCGTCACCGACGCCTGTCATTTTTTGCTGACCAGCCTCGGCCACGGCGTGCAATGCTGGAATGACAGCGCCGATTTTCTGGCGCAGGCCGACCTGTTTCAGACCGGGATCGTCTTGCTGGACATGCGGATGCCGAAGCTCGATGGTCACCAGGTTTACGGGGAGCTGCGCCGCCGCGGCAGCACGCTGGCGGTGGTGTTCCTGTCCGGCCATGGCGACGTGCCGATGGCGGTTGAGCAGATGAAGTACGGCGCGGTGGACTTCCTGCAAAAACCGATCGCCGCTGAACCGCTGATCGCCGCCCTCGAACGGGCGCAGCAGGTCTCCGTCGAGGCCTGGCAACGCCATGAAACTTGCGGCCGCTACCGCACGCTCACGCCGAAAGAACGCGACATTGCGCAGCTGGTGGTGCGGGGCATGATGAACAGGGAAATGGCTGAACGGTTGAATATCGCCCTGCGCACCGTGGAGGTTCACCGGGCAAAAGTGATGGAGAAAATGCAGGCCGCCAGCCTGGCGGAATTGGTGATTCAGCTGCAGGATTTACCACACTCCGTGCAAGAATGAACGCATCATGCAAAATTCCGCGCCCCCTCTTGCCAACCGGCCTTCCTCAGGCCAGAATACTGTACATTAAATCAGTGTTTACAGGTGAGTCATGTTTGTAGAATTGGTGTACGACAAACGCAACGTCGCTGGGTTACCCAACGCCGCCGAGATTATTCGCAACGAGCTGGAAAAACGCGTGCATGCACTGTTCCCGGAAGCTGACGTGCGCGTGAAGCCGATGCAGGCCAACGGCCTGAACTCCGACGCCAGCAAAAGCGATCGTGAGAAGCTGAACCGAATGTTGGAAGAGATGTTCGAAGAAGCGGATCAGTGGCTGGTCACGGATATTTGAACCCTATCTGATAGCCGGTTCGTCCACCGGCTATACTTCTGCCAGAATAAGCCACATCCCCCCCAATCCCTCAGTGATAAATGCCCTAGGTTCCAAGCTCCGTGCGGCTGATAAAACCCCGGCTATAGGTTAATACCTATACTGTTTGTTCCTGCGGAAGTGTAAAGCTCATAACAAAAAGCCCCAGCATCGCTGCTGGGGCCTCTGTCATGGTGCCGGCTACCGGAATCGAACTGGTGACCTACTGATTACAAGTCAGTTGCTCTACCTACTGAGCTAAGCCGGCTGAATTTGGCGGAAGGACAGAGATTCGAACTCTGGGAGCTGTTACACTCGACGGTTTTCAAGACCGTTGCCTTAAACCACTCGGCCATCCTTCCAATGGGCGCTGATATTAGCGATACCGTTATGAAATGTCTATCGTTTTGATGCAAAAAAAATGGCATGGGCGGCGCAGTTGCCTAAACTTCAGGCCTTAAACGCTTAAAAAATGAAAAGCCCCGCGCAAGCGAGGCTTTTTTGGTCGGCCGAAACGCGATTATTTCGGCTGAGAATCGTAGTCTGAACAGGTTTGATAGCCCTTGTTCATGACATGGCCCGTGTCGTTGTAGCTGACAAAGTACGTCTGCACCTTGCCGTCGCGCGGCGCCACCGCATAGGTGTCGCAGGTGCCCTGCGCATGGATCAGCGTGGCGGACGTCGACGGCGGACCGGCGATAGCCCGCACCTGCTGCTTGGTCATCCCTACTTTGACATCGCTGACCACCGGCTCATTGACATAACTGGCTGCGCGATCATAGGTGGTGCAACCGGCAAGAATGGAAAATACCGCCGCGGTGCCGACGGCCAAAACCAACTTCTTCGTCATAGCTTGTCCTCTTGGAGTGCATTTGTTGTTCCCTAAGTCTAGAAGCGGGAAGGCTTTTCTACAAATTCCCCTTTGTCGATCGGTGCGCTTTTGCACTCAAGAGGCCATCGCCGGCGCGCCAGCAGATTCAAAAACCGAAATCGCTCAGCGCTGGAATATCGTCCGGGCGCCGGCCGAGCGGCCAATGAAAACGCCGATCCTGTTCGCGAATCGGCATGTCGTTGATGCAGGCATGGCGGTTGATCATCAGCCCCTCCTGATTGAACTCCCAGTTTTCATTGCCGAAGCTGCGATACCAGTTGCCGGAATCGTCGCGCCATTCATAGGCGAAACGCACCGCGATGCGCGCGCCGTCAAACGCCCACAGCTCCTTAATCAGCCGATACTCCAGTTCTTTCGCCCATTTGCGTTGCAAAAAGCCGACCACCGCCGCGCGGCCGTCGACAAACTCCGCGCGGTTACGCCAGTGGGTATCGAGGGAATACACCTGCGATACGCGTTCGGGATCGCGACTGTTCCAGGCATCCTCCGCCAGCCGCACCTTCTCGATGGCGGATTCGCGGGTAAAAGGCGGCAATGGGGGTTTAATGCTCATGTTCATCTCCTGAGTGAAGGCATGTAGACAACTCTGTCTACACCTTTACGCTAGCGCAAGTAGACAGAGTTGTCTACAATCACTCGAAAATAGCCCCGGAGAAAATGATGACCGCCGATCTCAACGCCTTGCCCGCCCGCCAGCGCATCCTGCTGACGGCGCACGATCTGTTT
Source organism: Serratia sp. TSO36 (assembly GCF_057808395.1). Classification (NCBI taxonomy): domain Bacteria; kingdom Pseudomonadati; phylum Pseudomonadota; class Gammaproteobacteria; order Enterobacterales; family Yersiniaceae; genus Serratia; species Serratia sp. TSO36. Next base: position 82,251 of record NZ_JBJZOU010000020.1, read on the forward strand.
TATCAAGAAGGGATCCGCGCCACCGGTATCGATCGCATCATCAAGGAATCGGGCGTGACCAAAGTGACCTTCTACCGCCACTTTCCCAGCAAGAACGATTTGATTACGGCGTTTTTGACCTATCGCCATCAGCAGTGGCTCAGCTGGTTCAGCACATCACTGGCCCGCCATGTGGCGCAGACCGGCGGGTTGCTGCCGGCGCTGGTACCCTGCCTGGCGGAATGGTTCGACGATCCGCGCTTTCGCGGCTGCGCGTTTATCAATACTGCGGTGGAGATAGCCGATCTGCTGCCGGAAAGCCTGCACATCGCCGGCCGGCATAAGCGGCAGATGGCGGATGAACTGGCGCGCCACCTGCCCGCCGGGCCGCAGCAGGAACAGCGGGCGGCAATGCTGGCGATGCTGATCGACGGCGCCATCGTCAGAGTGCAGATAGAGCAGCAACCGCAGGCCGCGCTGCAGGTGCTGAATGCCGCGTTGGACATGTTGGCGCAAGGCGGGTTCGATCAGTAATTGGCCCAGATGCCCGGCGTCACCAGTTCCAGCAGGTGGGCGTCGGGATCGCGAAAATAAATGCTCTCCCCGCCGTGTTCCCAGCGCATTCGCCCCTCAATCTCCACGCCGTTGGCCACCAGATGCCGTTCCCAGTGCGGCAGTTGCTCTTTCGCCACCGCCAGCCCGATATGCGCCGGCCCCACGCCATCGTGCGCGGGAATAAACCCGGTCGGATACTGCGCCCCGCGCAGCGAATCGCCCTCGATAAACAGCAACAGTACGCTCCGATCGCCGACGTTATAGGCGCGAAACCGTTCATTGGCGACCATTGCCGGCAGCTTCAGCACCTGCCGGTAAAAAGCGTCCGCGCGTTCAATGTCGCTGACGTACAGCACCGTTTCGATCACCTTATCGATCTTGAGTTCCATATCACCTCCGTTCTGTTTGCTGTACTGACAGCGTAGGCCGAGCGGAGGCGATCCGAAGCGCTTCCCATGCCGACAACGGATCAATCCGTGCTTTTTACCGGCAAAAAAAAACGCGGCCCGAAGGCCGCGCTGTGTCATTCACACGCTGGTGCTTAGAACTGGTAAACCAGGCCCACGGCAACCACGTTGTCGGTGTTGATGCCGGCAGCGTCGGTGAAATCGTTGTTGTCCACCAGGTTGATTTTGTAATCAACATAGGTAGACATGTTTTTGTTGAAGAAGTAGGTCGCACCCAGGTCGACGAATTTGACCAGATCTTGATCGCCGTAGTCCTTGCCGTTGCCGGCGCGGCCCAGGTCTTTACCTTTGGTCTGGTTATAGCCCACGAACGGACGCAGACCGAAGTCGAACTGGTAGTGCGCGTAGGCTTCGAAGCTCTGCGCCTTGTTGGCGTAGCCATAAACGCTGCTGTCGGAACTGCCGAAACGCGCCGCGTTGTAGGACTGGGTGAACATCACCGCCAGGTAAACGTCGTTGGCGTCATATTTCAGACCGCCGGAGTAACCTTCCGCCTTGTCGCCGCGGCCCATAATATTGCGGTACGCGCCGGCGCCGTTCTGCTCGCTGGTGCGGCGAGAGTTGAAGAAGGCGCCCGCGGCGCTGATGCCGTAGCCCATGTCATAGCTCATGGACATACCGTAGCCTTCGCCGTTTTGGCCCAGGACGTCACGACCGTTGTTGGTCTCTTCGCCGTTGCCGTTTTTACCCTGGTACTGCAGGGCGAAGTTCAGGCCGTCAACCAGACCGAAGAAGTCGTTGTTACGGTAGGTCGCCAGGCCGCTGGAACGCTGGAACATGAACTGGTCGGCGCCGTAGGTCATACCGTCGAACTCAGGCTGCAAGTCGGTATACGCCGCGACGTCGTACAGCACGCCGGTGTTACGGCCGTAGTCGAAGGAGCCGTAGTCGCCGAATTTCAGACCGGCGAAGCCGTAACGGGTGAAGTTCTTGTTGTCCTGGTTTTCAGCGTGGTTCAGGTTCGCCTGATATTCCCACTGGCCGTACCCGGTCAGCTGATCGCTGATTTGCGTTTCGCCGCGCAGGCCAAAACGCATATAAGACTGATCGCCGTCCACGCCGTTGTTGCTGGAGAAATAGTGAAGACCGTCGACTTTACCGTACAAATCCAGTTTATTACCGTCTTTGTTGTAGATTTCCGCCGCGCCTGCTGTGCCTGCAACCAGCAGTGCGGGTACCATCAGAGAGAGTACTCGAAGTTTCATCGTTATTATCCTCGTTAATTATGTCGAGCTACGGCCACTGCCCTTTTCGAGCATTATTAGCACGACTGTGCATTACCATTCTGGTAACAAGGGTTATATTAATCCAGAAAGAAAATGATACCAAGTATCCGATAGTGTTTCAGTGTAATTAATAAAGGTTTCAAAATGTAAATACGCGCGAACTTTCACAAAACCTTACAGACAAACAAAATAAAGCACTTAAAGACAAAGAATAGATTAATTGATAAAAAATCATGTAGTTATACATATCTTTAAGAAAAAAAAGCCAACCATACAATTGAGACGGGCAATAAGCACATTGTGCCAAAACGCTCCCCACTCGCAGCCGCTATAATCACTTCGCTATCATCATTATTTTCATTATTACCTTCATTATCGGAAGATAATTTCTGCATTCCTTTTAACCGGCTTCTGGCCGGTTTTTTATTTCCCTCCATACTCCCCTCACAATTTCGACTCGCACAAATAGCAAGCAAATAAATAACCCAATGATATAGTTTCACTAATTTACCGCCGCACTAATTGCTAATCTTTTTCCTTATTTTAGCCTACAAATTGAGCTTGCTTTTCATTTCGTGCTTTATCTTGCCGATTATTTCCCGCCGCAGGCACAATTAGCCGCAGAGTTTCAGTTCTGGTAATCTGAAAAAAGCGCACCTTCAGCGAGTAAAATTCATGATGCCCTTTCAACCCGACGTGCTGTGGCGGCGGCTGCAAAGTTCCCCCTTCCGCGCTCGCTTTCGTTTAAATGCCAAAGACCAGGCTTATCTCGAGGGCAAGGGATTGCCCCTTATCCTCAGCCATGCCCGCGATTTTATCGATCGCCGCCTGGCCGCCGCCCACCCTAAAAACGACGGCAAGCAAACGCCGATGCGTGGCCACCCGGTGTTCGTCGCCCAGCACGCCACCGCCACCTGCTGCCGCGGCTGCCTGGAAAAGTGGCACGGCATACCGCAGGGCGTCGCACTGGACGAGCGGCAAAAGGACTATATTGTCCAGGCTATCTCGCTGTGGCTGGTGCGCAGAGGCGGCGCCAGGGATGTGTCAGGCACGAATATTTTCGACCCGGATCGCGGATTGTGATAAAAACTGTCAGTAACTTTCACCATTCTTTTGACCCAAGATCCTGACGCTTACATGACAGCCACCTTGTGCAATGAACAGCAAACGCCCGGCGTTCCTCAACAGATCGCCACCCGTCTGGCCTTTTTCGTCGCCGGTCTCGGCATGGCCGCCTGGGCGCCGCTGGTCCCCTTCGCCAAAGCGCGCATCGGCATCGACGACGGCTCGCTCGGCCTGTTGCTGCTCTGTATCGGCGCCGGCTCCATGCTGGCGATGCCGCTGACCGGTTTCCTGACCGGCAAATTGGGCTGCCGCGCGGTGATCTTGATGGCGGGGCTGGGATTGTGCATCGATCTGCCGCTGCTGGCGCTGATGGACTCTCTCGGCGGCATGGCCGTGGCGCTGCTGCTGTTCGGTGCGGCGATCGGCATGATCGACGTAGCGATGAACGTTCAGGCGGTGATCGTCGAACGCGCCAGCGGCAAGGCGATGATGTCCGGCTTTCACGGTTTCTTCAGCATCGGCGGCATTGCCGGCGCCGGCGGCGTCAGCGCGCTGCTGTGGCTGGGGCTGACGCCGCTGCAATCCACCCTGCTTACCGTACTGGCGGTGATAGTGCTGCTGGCGTTCGCCAGCCGCCATTTGCTGCGTGAGAGCGGCGCCGACGACGGCGGGCCGATGTTCGTCTTGCCGCGCGGCTGGGTGATGTTCATCGGCATTCTGTGCTTCATCATGTTCCTGGCGGAAGGATCGATGCTCGACTGGAGCGCGCTGTTCCTCACCACATTGCGCGGCGTCGAACACAGCCAGGCCGGTCTGGGCTATGCGCTGTTTTCCATCACCATGACGCTCGGTCGCCTCAATGGCGATCGGGTAGTGAACTCACTGGGCCGCTACCGGGTGTTGCTGCTGGGGAGCCTGTGCGCCGCTCTCGGCCTGAGTCTGGCCATCGCCTTCAATCACGCCACCGTGTCGCTGGTCGGTTTCATGCTGGTCGGCCTGGGGGCCTCGAACGTGGTGCCGATCCTGTTCAGCGCTGCAGGCAACCAGCGCGACATGCCGGCCAATTTGGCGATCGCCTCCGTCACCACCGTCGGCTATGCCGGTATTCTGGCCGGCCCGGCGCTGATCGGCTTCATCGCTCAGTTTTCCAGCCTGACGGTGGCCTTCGCCTGCGTAGCCGCTCTGCTGTTGGCGGTGACCGCCAGCGCCAGGGCCGTCACTCGCTGATTCAGGAATGCGCAGCCACTATGCAAAATAAACAATTGACCATCAGCTCCAGCAACATTACCCGCTGCTTCCTGCTGTTTATCGTGCTGCTGACGATCGGCATCGGCCTGTATGGCTACAACTACACCAATGCCTGGCTGGCGGAAAAGAAGTACGCGCTGAACAGCATTGCCGGTTCGCTGCAAAAGCGCATCGATACCTACCGCTATATGACCTATCAGGTCTATGACAAATTCGGCAATGCGCCGGCGCAGAATGTCGATCCCGGTTTGCAGGAAACCCGCCTGCGGCCCGACGTCTATTATATCGAGAAACCGCACAAGAAAACCGACGCGGTGATCTTCGGCAGCCATGACGAGAGCACGCTGGCGATGATCGCCAACATCTCGGACTACCTGGACACCCGCTGGGGCGCCAAGACCGAAAACTACGCCATGTATTACCTCAATGGTCAGGACAACAGCCTCAGCCTGATCACCACTCAGCCGCTCAAAGAGCTGGCTTCGCGCTTTCGGGAAAGCTACCTGACCACCTCGGCGGACGAACGCCGCGCCGAGATGCTGCAGCAGGCCAATATGCTCGACGAGCGCGAGAGCTTTTCCGATCTGCGCAAGCAGCGCTTCCAGAACGCCTATTCGTTCTCGATTCGCACCACTTTCAATCAGCCAGGGCATCTGGCGACGGTGATCGCCTTCGACTTGCCGATCAACGACATCATTCCGGCCAATCTGGCCCGCGCCAATTTCCTGCTGCAGCCGGACGATGTCGATCTCGACGACAGTACCATCCCGGCGGAAACCGTCCTCGGCACCCATGCGACGATGAGCGGCGGCTGGGTGGAGTTCAGCGCCGCCCTGCCCAATGCGCCGCTGAAGGTGGTGTATCGCGTTTCGGCCATCAATCTGGCCATCGACCTGCTGCGCAACAACATCTGGCTGATCGCGGTCAACTTGCTGCTGCTGGCGCTGTCGATGCTGAGCATCTACTTTATCCGCCGCCAGTACATTCGCCCGAGCGAAAACATGGCGGTGGAACTGGAGGCCGAGCGCGCGCTGAATCAGGAAATCGTCTCCAGCCTGCCTTCCGGCCTGCTGGTCTACAGCTTCGCCAACAATGCGGTGATCGCCAGCAATAAAATCGCCGAGCACCTGTTGCCGCACCTCAGTCTGCAAAAGATCGCCCATATGGCCGAACAGCATCACGGGGTGATCCAGGCGACGGTCAACAACGAGGTGTATGAAATCCGCATCTTCCGCAGCCAGCTGTCGCCGGACACCTACCTGTTCCTGATGCACGATCAGGATAAAGAGGTGATGGTGAACAAGCGGCTGCAGCAGGCACGGCGCGAATACGACAAAAACGTTCAGGCGCGCAAGCTGATGCTGCACAACCTGGGCATTGAGCTGAATCAGCCGGTACGCCAGATGCACGATCTGGTCGATCGTCTGCACGGCCGGCCGGATGAGGAACAGCAGCAGGCGCTGCTGGGCCAGCTGACGGCGGCGTCGGCTTCGGTGCTGGAATTGATCGATAACATCACCCTGCTGACCCGACTGGAAACCCAGGACTGGCAACCCTCGCGCGAGCCGTTTAGCCCGACGGCGATGATCGACGAGTTGCTGTTGGAGGCCCTGCCCGCCCTTAATCAGAAGGGGCTGGCGCTGTTCAAGCATTTCCAGCTGGACGTCGAGCAGAACTATATCGGCGACGCCAACGCGCTGCGCAAGGTGATCTCGCTGCTGGTGCATTACGCCATTATCACCACCGCCTGCGGCAAGATTTCCCTGGTTGTCGACCATGAGCCCGAGCACCCGGATCGCCTGACTTTCCAAATCAACGACACCGGCTCCGGCATCTCCAACGAAGAGATCAGCAACCTCAACTATCCGTTCCTCAGCCAGACGCTGGTGGACCGCTTCAACCACGGTTCCGGCCTCACCTTCTTCCTGTGCAATCAGCTGTGCAAGAAGCTTAACGGCCAGTTGGACATTCGCAGCAAGGTGGATATCGGCACTCGCTACACCATTCGCGTCGCCATGGAGATGGAGAAAAAAGAGCCGCAGGAGCAGGAAAAACTGCTCGACGGCGTCACCGCCCTGCTGGACGTCACGTCGGATGAAGTGCGCGGCATCGTGACCCGTCTGCTGCAGGCCTACGGCGCCGACTGCCTCGTCGCCGACGATCGCGCGGTCAATCGCGATTATGACGTGCTGCTGACCGATAACCCGCAGCGAGCCGATGATTACACCCTGCTGCTGGCGACCGATGAGCCGGGTTGGCAAGCGCTGGATAAACGCTACATTCGGGTGAACTACAACCTGAACGGCGCATTAATCGACGCCGTGCTGATACTGATCGAACAGCAAATGGCCGCGCTGGAACAGGAAGAAAGCCCGCTTTCATTGAGTTCAGAAGATATCCAACTCTATGAAAAACAATTGAAATCAAGTGATTACTATGGGCTGTTTGTCGATACAGTACCCGACGATGTCAAAAAACTGTATACTGAGGCGGGCAGCAGTGATTTCAATGCGCTGTCACAAACCGCACATCGCCTGAAAGGCGTGTTTGCCATGTTAAATCTGCTTCCCGGCAAGCAGCTGTGCGAATCGTTAGAACAGCGCATCGCAGAAGGTGATGCGCCCGAGATCGAGAATAACATCAGTCAGATTGATTTTTTCGTCAGCAGACTGCTGAAGCAAGGTAGCCAACAACATGAATAACCTGAACGTAATTATTGCTGATGACCATCCTATCGTACTGTTTGGCATCCGGAAGTCACTTGAGCAAATTGAATGGGTGAATGTCGTTGGGGAGTTCGAAGACTCAACCGCACTGATCAACAATCTGTCCAAGCTGGACGCCAACGTGCTGATCACCGATCTGTCGATGCCGGGTGACAAGTATGGCGACGGCATCACGCTGATTAAGTACATCAAGCGTCACTATCCGCAGTTGTCGATCATCGTGCTGACCATGAACAACAACCCGGCGATCCTGAGCGCGGTATTGGATCTGGATATCGAAGGCATCGTGCTGAAACAAGGCGCGCCTACCGATCTGCCGAAGGCGCTGGCCGCCCTGCAGAAAGGCAAGAAGTTCACGCCGGAAAGCGTCTCTAAACTGCTGGAGAAGATCAGCGCCAGCGGCTATGGCGACAAACGCCTGTCGCCGAAAGAGAGCGAAGTGCTGCGCCTGTTCGCCGAAGGTTTCCTGGTGACCGAGATCGCCAAGAAGCTCAACCGCAGTATCAAAACCATCAGCAGCCAGAAGAAATCGGCGATGATGAAGCTGGGCGTCGAGAACGACATCGCCCTGCTCAACTACCTCTCCTCCGTCAGCATGACGCCGTTGGACAAAGACTAACGCCTGACTCACGGCAGGTTAACGCCAAACAGGCACGGCATTCGCCGTGCCTGTTTGCTTTTCAAGCCTCGCTGCGGCTGTAGCGCACCTGCTGGCTGTAGTAAGCCAACGTCTGTTCCAGCGTCTCCAGCGTGACCGGTTTCGACAGGCAATTATCCATACCCGCCTCGAGGCAACGCTGCCTCTCTTCCGCCAGCGCGTTCGCCGTCACGCCGATCACCGGCGCGCTGAACTGCATCTGCCGCAGCGCCTGCGTCAGACGATAACCGTCCATATTCGGCATATTGACGTCGGTCAGCACAATATCGACGCGATGCTGTTTCAGCACGCCGAGCGCGTCGACGCCGTCGTTGGCGGTCACCACCTGATATCCCAGCGATCCCAGCTGATCGGACAACAGGCGACGGTTGATCGGATGATCGTCGACCACCAGCAGATGAATATCGCCGTTGTCCGCCGCGCTGGCCTTGGCGGGCACCGGCAGCTGCACCAGCGCCTCTGCCACGCCGCTGCCGACGCCGAACAACCGGTTGAGCAAGGTCAGCGTTTCACGCGGCGTGGAGGTGCTGTGCATCCAATAGCCCGGCCGGGTTTCCTGTGATGGGCCGATATGCTCGGTGGAGAATTGGATCTGAGCCAGCAGCGGCGCATCCAGCATCAGCGGATGATCGCTGAGCAGCACCTCTCCCGCGACGGTCTCCTGCCCGTCATAGCGCTGGATATCGGCGCCGTAGCCGCCCAGGATCGCCATCAGGTAGCTTTCCAGCCGCTGATTGCGGATATCCAGCCACAGCCGACGCCCCTGCCAGGTATCGCTGGCCTGCGGGATCGGGAACTGGGCGTTAAACAATGGAATGCGAATGCTGAACAAGCTGCCCAGGCCCGGCTCGGACTCGACGGAGACGTCGCCGTCCATCAGGTTGACCAATTTCTCGCAGATCGCCAATCCCAGGCCGGTGCCCTGGAAATGACGCTGCACGCCGGTCCCCACCTGGAAGAACGGATCGAACAGGCGCGAAATCTCCTTCTCCGGGATGCCGACGCCGGTATCGCGCACGCTGAACTCCAGGTAGCTGCCGCGGGTGCAGACCTGCAGCACGATACAGCCGGTATCGGTGAACTTGATGGCGTTGTTCACCAGGTTGGAGAGCACCTGCTGCAGCCGCACCGGATCGCCGAAGATGCGCTCCGGCACGTTCTGTTCGATAAAGCAGTACAGCCCCAGACGTTTCTTGACCACCAGCGGCAAATAGTTGCCGGCGATATGGGTGATCACCTCCAGACAGGAGAACTCGCGCGGTTCAATCTTCAACTGCTCGGACTCGATTTTGGAGAAATCGAGGATGTCGCTGATGATTTTCAGCAGCAGGCCGGAAGAGTTGTTCATCGCATTGACCAGCCGATCGACCCCTTGCGGCAACGCCTTGGTTTGCAGCAGATCAAGGTTGCCGATAATGCCGTACAGCGGCGTGCGCAGCTCATGGCTGACGGTGGCCAGGAACATCGATTTCGACTGGCTGGCCTGCTCCGCCGCCGCCGCCATCTCCTGCAGCGACTCTTCCATTTTCACGCGCGCGCTGACGTCCACCAACACGCAAATCGCCACCTCTTCGTTACGGTAGCGCGAATGGACAAAGCTGATCTGCAGGTTATTGTTGTTGCTGGTCATCACATCGACGAAATTCGCCTGCTGTTCGCAAATGATGCGCGTTATGCGATCGCGATCTTCGTGGGTCAACAGGTTGATGTAGTTGTGCGCCAGTTCGTTACTCAGGATGTTGGTGCCGTCGCTGATGCGCAGGATACAGATGCCCACCGGCGCCGAAGCGACGATCTTGCGGTTGAACTGCTCGTGCTCTTCCAGGCGAAACGCGTTGTCCTCCGCCGGCAGGAACATTTTACGCTCAAACAGCCACGCCAGCGTGAACAGCACGATGGCCGACAGCAGGTTCAGCAACAGCGCGTTGAGGATCAGCATTTTGAAGCGTTCCACCACGTTTTTCACCGGCAGCGCATAGACGATGCTCAGCGAAGAAGGCGGCAGCGCTTTCTTCAGGATCAGGTCGCGGTAATTGTCGACATAACCGAAGTAGGCATGCTCTTCGGGGTAGCTGTTGAGCGCAGCGGCATAGCGTTCGCCATCCGCCAGGCGCAGCACCGGCTCGTTGTTCTCATCCAGCAGCGTGACGCCGATCGGCAGGTTGCCGGCGGTAACGAAATCTTCCAGCCGAACGGTTTGCTCGATGCCCAGCAACGCCTCCAGCTTGTTGCCGATATAGAGAGGCGTCAGCACGTACAGGTAACCGACGTCCGGCCGCTGCGCGCTGGGGCTGATCCAATACAGGTTGTTGTCTTTGTCGAGATTCTTGGCGTTGCGGTATTTCAGAATCCGCTCGTGCAGCAACTTCAGCATGTTTTCCCGATTGGCGCTCGCGTTGCCGCCGCCGAACTCCGCCATACACAGGCTGTCGCCACCGATGAAGAACACCCGGTTGAGATCGTAGGCCGCCACGAAGTTCTCTTTCCAATACTGGATCAGGCCGCTCAGCGAATCGAGCGAACTGCGATAGGTGGTGCTCAGCGCGCAGTTGGACTCCGGGTACAGCGGAAAGAATTGCGGCGGGCTGCCCTTGCCGGGGATCACGCCGCTGAACATGTCCAGGCCGCTGACCGAACCGTTGAGGCGATTTTCCGCCATATACTTGATGTCGCGAATGATGTCAGCGGAGTGACGGATGTAGCCCTGCGCCTGGTCGAAGTTGAGGTTGTACTCCTGCCGGATGTCCGATTCTTTCTGATGCAGGATATTCAGAATATAAAAGGTGGTGAGCAGCGCTCCCAACGACCACAGCAAAATCGCCAGTACCCGGAACAGATAGCGGGATATCTTCAGCGTAGTTCGGAAAGAGGCTAAGTATTTCAATCGGATACCATACGAAAGTCAGTGGCGGCGCACGCTGTCGCCGGCGCGGCGGCCGGCGGCTCGGTGCGCCAATTAAACCATATAACTGAAAAAGGGCCTAGCATCGCTGCCAGACCCTTTTGTCTCAGTGCATCATGGTGCCGGCATGCCGACGCCCTTTGCTTTAAACGTTGTCGTCATCCATCGGCTCAGCCGCGTCGTCGCCATCGTCCAGCGGCGTGGTGTCTTCTTCCACCGCTTCCGCGCCCGGCTCCAGGCTGTCCAGCTCTTCGTCTTCCACCGGCTCGGCCACGCGCTGCAGACCGACGACGTTTTCGTCTTCCGCCGTACGGATCAGCGTCACGCCCTGGGTGTTACGGCCCACCACGCTGACTTCCGAAACGCGGGTACGCACCAGCGTGCCGGCATCGGTGATCATCATGATCTGGTCGCTGGTTTCCACCTGCACGGCGCCGACCACCTGGCCATTACGCTCGCTCACCTTGATGGAGATAACCCCCTGGGTGGCGCGTGACTTGGTCGGATATTCGGTCACCGCGGTACGTTTACCGAAGCCGTTTTGCGTGACGGTCAGGATGTCGCCTTCGCCGCGCGGCACAATCAGCGAGATCACGCTGTCGCCTTCGCCGAGGTTGATGCCGCGCACGCCGGTCGCGGTACGGCCCATCGAACGCACCTGCGTTTCCGGGAAGCGCACCACTTTACCGTTGGCGGAGAACAGCATCACTTCGTTGCTGCCGTCGGTCAGATCGACACCGATCAGCTCGTCGCCCTCGTTGAGGTTGACGGCGATGATGCCGGCGCTGCGTGGGCGGCTGAACTCGGTCAGCGCGGTTTTCTTCACGGTACCGCTGGCGGTGGCCATGAACACGTGGCGCCCTTCTTCATACTCGCGCACCGGCAGAATGGCGGTGATACGCTCATCGGCTTCCAGCGGCAGCAGGTTGACGATTGGGCGACCGCGCGCGCCGCGGCTGGCTTCAGGCAGTTGGTACACCTTCATCCAGTACAGGCGGCCACGGCTGGAGAAGCACAGGATCGTATCGTGGGTGTTGGCCACCAGCAGACGATCGATAAAGTCTTCTTCTTTGATACGCGCTGCAGACTTGCCTTTGCCGCCGCGGCGCTGCGCTTCATAGTCGGACAGCGGCTGATACTTCACGTAGCCCTGGTGAGACAGGGTCACCACCACGTCTTCCTGGTTGATCAGGTCTTCGATGTTGATGTCGGAAGTATTGGCGGTGATCTCGGTGCGGCGGCCGTCGTTGTACAGCTCTTTGACTGCCACCAGCTCTTCGCGGATCACTTCCATCAGGCGCTCTGGGCTTTCCAGGATAAAGATCAGCTCGGCGATAAAGTTGAGCAGCTCTTTATATTCGTCCAGCAGCTTCTCGTGCTCCAGGCCGGTCAGTTTCTGCAGGCGCAGATCCAGAATCGCCTGAGCCTGCTGCTCGGTCAGGTAGTATTTGCCGTCGCGGATGCCGAACTCCGGCTCCAGCCACTCAGGGCGGGCGGCGTCGTCACCGGCGCGCTCCAGCATGGCGCTGACGTTGCCCAGATCCCACGGCTGCGCCACCAGCGCGACTTTCGCTTCGGCCGGGGTCGGCGCACGGCGAATCAGCTCGATGATCGGATCGATGTTGGCCAGTGCGATAGCCAGCGCTTCCAGGATATGGGCGCGGTCGCGGGCCTTGCGCAGTTCGAAGATGGTGCGGCGGGTAACCACTTCGCGGCGGTGACGCACGAAGGCTTCGAGGATGTCTTTCAGGTTCAGCAGCTTAGGCTGGCCCTGATGCAGCGCGACCATGTTGATGCCGAAGGTGACCTGCAGTTGCGTCAGCGCATACAGGTTATTCAGCACCACTTCGCCGACCGCGTCGCGTTTGACTTCGATCACGATGCGCATGCCGTCTTTATCGGACTCGTCGCGCAGCGCGCTGATGCCTTCCACACGCTTTTCTTTCACCAGCTCGGCGATCTTCTCGATCAGACGCGCCTTGTTCACCTGATACGGGATCTCGTGAACGATGATGGTTTCGCGCCCGGTCTTGGCGTCGGCTTCCACTTCCGCGCGCGCGCGCAGGTAGACTTTGCCGCGCCCGGTGCGGTAGGCCTCTTCAATGCCGCGACGGCCGTTGATGATCGCCGCCGTCGGGAAGTCCGGCCCCGGGATGTGTTCCATCAGCCCTTCGATGCTGATGTTTTCATCGTCGATATAGGCCAGGCAGCCGTTGACGACTTCCGCCAGGTTGTGCGGCGGGATATTGGTGGCCATGCCCACGGCGATGCCCGACGAGCCGTTGACCAGCAGGTTCGGGATCTTGGTCGGCATGACGGCCGGGATCTGCTCGGTGCCATCATAGTTAGGCACGAAGTCGACGGTTTCTTTTTCCAGATCCGCCAACAGTTCGTGAGCAATCTTGGACATGCGCACTTCGGTATAACGCATCGCCGCGGCGGAGTCGCCGTCGACGGAGCCGAAGTTACCCTGACCGTCCACCAGCATGTAGCGCAGTGAAAACGGCTGAGCCATACGCACGATAGTGTCGTAAACCGCGCTGTCACCGTGCGGGTGATATTTACCGATCACGTCCCCGACGACACGGGCCGATTTCTTGTATGGTTTATTCCAGTCGTTACCCAATACGCTCATCGCGTACAGAACGCGACGGTGAACCGGCTTCAGTCCATCACGAACATCTGGCAGCGCACGTCCGACAATAACGGACATCGCATAGTCCAGATACGAGTTTTTCAACTCGTCTTCGATGTTTACCGGTGTGATTTCTCTGGCAAGGTCGCTCATGGAGCTGCTATCCCTCTACTAATGATTCATCTGCCCGCTGCCATAGTGGCAAAGGTGTAAAACTATATCACAAAGCACGCTTTACGGGAAAATAACCGCCGCTGTTTCACGGAAATTGTGCAGATAAGTGCGCTAAAAACGCATCGGCGCAGACGATGCCGCGCCGGAACATGTATAATCCGCGCAACGAGAACAAGGAGCCAGACAAGCCCATGAACGCAGAATCATCCAGCCGAGTGCAAAACGTTGACCACCAGGAAATCGCCAAGTTCGAGGCCGTCGCCTCCCGCTGGTGGGATCTGGAAGGCGAGTTCAAACCGCTGCACCGCATCAACCCGCTGCGCCTGAACTACATCATGCAGCGCGCCGGCGGCATTTTTGACAAGCAGGTGCTCGACGTGGGCTGCGGCGGCGGCATTCTGGCGGAAAGCATGGCGCGCGAAGGCGCCAAGGTGACCGGGCTGGACATGGGCGCGGAGCCGCTGCAGGTCGCGCGGCTGCACGCGCTGGAAAGCGGCATGGACGTCACCTATGTGCAGGAGACGGTGGAAAGCCACGCTCAGGCCAACCCGCAACGCTACGACGTGGTCACCTGCATGGAGATGCTGGAGCACGTGCCGGATCCGGCCTCGGTGGTGCGCGCCTGCGCCCAGCTGGTGAAACCGGGCGGCCACGTGTTCTTCTCCACCATCAACCGCAACACCAAAGCCTGGCTGATGGCGGTGATCGGCGCGGAGTACGTGCTGAAGATGGTGCCGCAGGGCACCCACGATCATAAGAAGTTCATTCGCCCTTCCGAACTGATCGGCTGGGTCGACGGCACGCCGCTGCGCGAAAAGCACATGATCGGCCTGCATTACAACCCGATCACCGATCATTTCAAGCTTGGGCGCAACGTTGACGTGAATTACATGGTGCACACCCAGCACGAAGGTTAAGCGCTGTAAACCGCGCCGGCCCTGCATTACCGGGGGGCGGCGCCGTTGGCGTATTCGGAAAAATACCTAATTTCCGCGATTTCGCTCAAAATACCCGTTGTAAACAGTTTTTTAGAATATTAAATCAGATCAATATGCCGTTTTTTTCTAACGTTTAATAAAGCGCCAAACGATCGATTTTTTCAGTTTTTCAGTAAAATCTGATCGCGCTTATTGACAAGCTTGTCGCGCCAGTCACGGCGCGCACTGCGAACGGCAAGTTACATTTCACCCCCAAGTTATCCACAAATTAGGCCGGTTTTGTTCACTTGCAAACGCCGTTTTTTCTCACTATCTTGTTACCTCACCGACATACAACCCCTATATATAGTGTTTACATACTGAGCAGAGCGACTACACTTCTGCTTAGGGGCACCATACGGACAGGTAAAACACCACATGAACCAAAGTCTGCTTGTAACTAAACGCGATGGCCGTAAAGAGCGCATCAATCTCGACAAAATCCACCGGGTCATCGATTGGGCCGCAGAGGGATTACACAACGTCTCGGTTTCTCAAGTAGAGTTGCGTTCACACATTCAGTTTTATGACGGCATCAAAACCGCCGACATTCACGAAACCATCATCAAAGCCGCAGCCGATCTGATCTCCCGCGATGCGCCGGACTATCAGTACCTGGCCGCTCGCCTGGCGATCTTCCACCTGCGTAAAAAGGCTTATGGCCAGTTCGAGCCGCCGAAGCTGCACGCTCACGTGACGCGCATGGTCGAGATGGGCAAATACGATAAGCATCTGCTGGAAGACTACAGCGCTGAAGAGTTCGAGCAGATGGATTCCTTTATCGATCACTGGCGCGACATGAACTTCTCTTATGCCGCCGTCAAGCAGCTGGAAGGCAAGTATCTGGTGCAGAACCGCGTCAGCGGCGAGATCTACGAAAGCGCCCAGTTCCTGTACATGCTGGTGTCCGCCTGCCTGTTCTCCAACTACCCGCGTGAAACCCGTCTGGACTACGTCAAACGTTTCTACGACGCGATTTCCACCTTCAAGATTTCGCTGCCTACGCCGATCATGTCCGGCGTGCGCACCCCAACCCGCCAGTTCAGCTCCTGCGTGCTGATCGAGTGCGGCGACAGCCTGGATTCCATCAACGCCACCTCCAGCGCCATTGTGAAATACGTTTCGCAGCGCGCCGGCATCGGCATCAACGCCGGCCGCATCCGCGCGCTGGGCAGCCCGATCCGCGGCGGTGAAGCCTTCCATACCGGCTGTATTCCGTTCTACAAACACTTCCAGACCGCCGTCAAATCCTGCTCGCAGGGCGGCGTGCGCGGTGGCGCGGCAACGCTGTTCTACCCGATGTGGCACCTGGAAGTGGAAAGCCTGCTGGTGTTGAAAAACAACCGTGGCGTTGAAGGCAACCGCGTGCGTCACATGGACTACGGCGTGCAGCTGAACCGCCTGATGTACCAGCGTCTGATCAAGGGCGAAGACATCACCCTGTTCAGCCCGTCCGACGTGCCGGGGCTGTATGACGCGTTCTTCGCCGATCAGGACGAATTCGAACGCCTGTATACCCAGTACGAGAAAGACGACAGCATTCGCCAGAAGCGCGTGAAAGCGGTTGAGCTGTTCTCGCTGATGATGCAAGAGCGCGCCTCTACCGGCCGCATCTACATCCAGAACGTCGACCATTGCAACACCCACAGCCCGTTCGATCCGCAGATCGCGCCGGTGCGTCAGTCCAACCTGTGCCTGGAAATCGCCCTGCCGACCAAGCCGCTGGAAGACGTTAACGACGAAAACGGCGAGATTGCGCTGTGCACCCTGTCCGCCTTCAACCTGGGCGCGATCGACAGCCTGGACGATCTGGAAGAGCTGGCGACCCTGGCGGTGCGCTCGCTCGACGCCCTGCTGGATTACCAGGATTATCCGATCAAGGCCGCGCACCGTGGCGCGATGGGCCGCCGCACCCTGGGCATCGGCGTTATCAACTTCGCCTATTACCTGGCGAAGAACGGCGTGCGCTACTCCGACGGCAGCGCCAACAACCTGACGCACAAAACGTTCGAAGCCATTCAGTACTACCTGCTGAAAGCCTCCAACCGCCTGGCTCAGGAACAAGGCGCTTGCCCGTGGTTCAAAGAGACCACTTATTCGCAGGGTATCCTGCCGATCGACACCTACAAGAAAGACCTGGATGCGGTCTGCAGCGAGCCGCTGCACTACGACTGGGAAACCCTGCGTAAAGAGATCCAGGAAACCGGCCTGCGCAACTCGACCCTGTCTGCGCTGATGCCATCGGAAACCTCTTCGCAGATTTCCAACGCCACCAACGGCATCGAGCCGCCGCGCGGCCACATCAGCATCAAGGCGTCGAAAGACGGCATCCTGCGCCAGGTGGTGCCGGAGTATGAGCGTCTGAAAGACAACTACGAGCTGCTGTGGGAAATGCCAAGCAACGACGGCTATCTGCAGCTGGTGGGGCTGATGCAGAAATTCATCGACCAGTCGATTTCGGCCAACACCAACTACGATCCGACCCGCTTCCCGGGCGGCAAGGTGCCGATGAAGCAGCTGTTGAAAGACCTGCTCACCACCTACAAGTTCGGCGTGAAAACGCTGTACTACCAAAACACCCGCGACGGTGCGGAAGACGCCCAGGAAGATTTGCAGCCTGCCAAGGCCGGCGATGACGACTGCGAAAGCGGCGCCTGCAAGATCTAAAGTTTGACCTAGCGGGCCGGAATTTTCCGGCCCCTTCATTTAGCCACGTTACGATGGATTCAGGCTTATGGCTTACACCACTTTTTCTCAGACCAAAAACGACCAGCTGCAAGAGCCGATGTTCTTCGGCCAGTCGGTAAACGTTGCGCGTTTCGACCAGCAAAAGCATGAAATCTTCGAAAAGCTGATCGAAAAACAGCTCTCCTTCTTCTGGCGCCCGGAAGAAGTTGACGTCTCCCGCGATCGCATCGATTACCAGGCGCTGCCGGAGCACGAGAAGCATATCTTCATCAGCAACCTGAAGTATCAGACGCTGCTGGATTCCATCCAGGGCCGCAGCCCGAACGTCGCTCTGCTGCCGCTGATCTCGATCCCTGAGCTGGAAACCTGGGTGGAAACCTGGTCGTTCTCCGAGACCATCCACTCCCGTTCCTACACTCACATTATCCGCAACATCGTCAACGATCCGGCGCTGGTGTTCGACGACATCGTCACCAACGAAGAGATCAAGAAGCGCGCGAAAGACATCTCCGGCTACTACGACGATCTGATCGAGATGACCAGCTACTATCACCTGCTGGGTGAAGGCACCCACCAGGTGAACGGTAAAACCGTCACCGTCAATCTGCGCGCGCTGAAGAAACAGCTGTACCTGTGCCTGATGAGCGTGAACGCGCTGGAAGCGATCCGCTTCTACGTCAGCTTCGCCTGCTCCTTCGCGTTCGCAGAGCGCGAACTGATGGAAGGCAACGCCAAAATCATCAAGCTGATCGCCCGCGACGAAGCGCTGCACCTGACCGGCACCCAGCACATGCTGAACCTGATGCGTTCTGGCGCCGACGATCCGGAAATGGCGGAGATCGCCGAGGAGTGCCAACAGCAGTGCTACGATCTGTTCGTGCTGGCTGCCCAGCAGGAAAAAGAGTGGGCGGAATACCTGTTCCGCGACGGCTCGATGATCGGCCTGAACAAAGACATTCTGTGCCAGTATGTGGAATACATCACCAATATCCGCATGCAGGCGGTCGGCCTCGGTCTGCCGTTCGAAACCCGCTCCAACCCGATCCCGTGGATCAACGCCTGGTTGGTGTCCGACAACGTGCAGGTGGCGCCGCAGGAAGTAGAAGTGAGCTCCTACCTGGTTGGCCAGATCGACTCGGAGATCAACGCCGACGACCTGAGCGACTTCGAACTGTAAGCGATGGCGACGCCAATCGTAACGCTGCGCGCCGCCGGCACACAGCTCTCCTGCCCCAACAGTGAAAGCTGCCTGCTCGACGTGCTGGAACTGCACGACGTGCAGGTGGAGTACCAATGCCGCTCCGGCTATTGCGGCGCCTGCCGCCTGAAGCTGGTGAAAGGCGAAGTGGCCTACCGCCAACAGCCGCTGGCGTTTATCAACGCCGGCGAGATCCTGCCCTGCTGCTGTATGCCGCTGACGGATATCGAGCTGGAAATGTAAAGTCGGGTGCCGGAAACCGCACCTGGAGACCAGAAGGCGGGGTTGCCCCCGCCCTATGATTACCGCTTCACCTCACACGCCAACCTGATCAGGATAGTGATATTTTCCTGGTAGATTTTCAGCTCGCACAGCGAGTCTCTTATCATCCAGATAAATAACAAAACCGTAATACATACAACGGTTAGCGAGTGAAACACATGCTTTAAGCGCATGCTTGCCTCCTTGCTGTGAAGGGGCTACCATACCGGTGTCTAGGCGGTATGTGCAGCCCCATTCTGATTGAGAGTCAGTCTGGGGCTTTCATCTATCCGCCTTGTCACACAATGCCCAAGACGAACAGTCTCAAGCACCCGCCAAAAGAGTAACAGCATTCCCTCGCCGCGAATATCCCCTATAAGATTATGATTAATCGGGGATATATAACTATCCTCAAAGTATTTCGCTTAACGCCCCTTTCCTGCCGACGCGGAAAAATAACGCGCCGGGGGATCGCCAAAGGCTTTGCGAAACATGGCGATAAAATTGCTCGGCGAGGCATACCCCATCGTTTCCGCGATCTGCAGCACGGTTTCGCCGTGCAGGCGCTAAAGGACTATGGTGCAAGATCTGCAAACGCGGGGCGCGGCGGCGATACGCCTTTCACGCCTGGCGTCCGAACGGCTGCAGCAAAACCGTGGCGCCGGCAACTCGGCGCCATGACCGTCACTCGATAATTTCCACCACCTCCAGCCAGGCGTTTTTACCGCACGCCTGGCCCCCATTCAGCCAGCGGCGCAGCATATCCAGCGCCAGCATCGCCACCGACTCCTGACGCAGCCGCAGGCCGTGGCGCGACGCGCGATAGCGCACGGTCTGGCCAATGCCGCCGCGCGGTGTGTGCAGCGCAATGCTCACCTGCTCGTCGCACATGGCGCTGACCGCCAACGCCAACGGCGCGCCGGTCAATTCCGCCAGCGAGCGGGCGCGCGCCAGCGTGGTTTCCAGCGTTTCGATGCAGTGCGCCGGCAGCAGCTCTCCCCCTGCCAGCGGCGCCCCTTCGCTCTGCAGCTGCAGATTGATCAACCCGCCGCTGAACTGTTCGCTCAACGCCAGCTTCAGCCCTTGCTGATTCAGGCGCTGCGTCAGCGTCGCCGGCAACCCGATAGTGCCTTCAAAAATGCAGTTGTCCCCCGCCACCTCGCGCACACGCCGCCAGGCCTGATCCATTTCCGCACGCCGGCTTTCCGGCCCGGTCAGCTTCAGCTCGATGATCGGGCTGGAGGAACGGTAACCCAGCACCATATCCGGCGGCAGCGGCATACCGTCCAGCTCGGCGGCCAGATCGCTCTCGGAGGTGCCGAAGGTGGTCAGGCGCAGGCACAGCGGCGGCGTCGGCAAGGTGAAGCGCTGGCGCAGACGCGGCACGATCTGCTGTTCGACCATCACTTTGAATTCCGACGGCACGCCGGGGGTGAAGAACATCTGACATCGGTTCAGCTGCAGCGCGAACCCGCAGGCGGTGCCCACCGGGTTATCCAGCATTTCCGCGTTGGCCGGGATCTGCGCCTGCTTGCGATTGGAAGGGGCCATCGGCCGCCCGCGCTCGGCGAAATAGGCTTCCATGCGCGCCAGCCAGTCGGCCCGTTCAACCAGCTCGACGCCGCAGGCTTTGGCGGCGGCCAGCGCGCTGAGATCGTCGCTGGTCGGCCCCAGGCCGCCGTTGACGATCAGCACATCGGCGATATGGCTTCGTTCCTGCAGGATCTCGATCAACGCAGAGAGGCTATCCCCGATCGTTTCCCGCCCGCTCATCGGCACTCCCTGCCGGAACAGGTAGTCCGCCAGCCAGGCGGCGTTGGTATCAATAATTTGCCCGTGCAGCACCTCATCGCCGGTGCTGAGCATCTCCACCCTTAACATTGATCTCTCCCACATTTTTTGGTCATTCCACTATAGAAGCCCGTAAATAACTTTTCACTAGCCGCCTGCGGATAATTTCAGCCATGGGTCCGTTCCTCATGTGCCATGCAGCTCGCCGCAATGTAAACATTACTGTACATCATGCGTAACGTCGGTTTGACACAAATTAGGGCTTCCACTATCCTGCCATCCTCATAAATCGTTACCTATAATTTTCAAAATCTTTCGGCTGGTAGAGAAAAAACGTGAAGAATCGCACTCTTGGCAGTGTTTTTATCGTGGCGGGCACCACCATTGGCGCCGGGATGCTGGCGATGCCGCTGGCGGCGGCCGGCGTCGGCTTCGGCGTCACGCTGGCCTTACTGGTCGGGCTGTGGCTGTTGATGTGTTACACCGCGCTGCTGCTGGTAGAGGTTTACCAGCATGAGCAGGCGGATACCGGTCTGGGCACCCTCGCCAAACGTTATCTCGGCGGCGGCGGCCAGTGGCTGACCAGCTTTAGCATGATGTTCCTGATGTATGCCCTCACCGCCGCCTACATCAGCGGCGCCGGCGAACTGCTCGCCACCAGCATCAGCCAGTGGACGTCGCAGGACTTCCCGGTGTCGCTCGGCGTTCTGCTATTCACCCTGGTAGCCGGCGGCGTGGTGTGCATCGGCACCCACTCGGTCGATTTGTTCAACCGCATCCTGTTCAGCGCCAAAGTGGTATTTCTGGTGGTGATGCTCGGCCTGATGTTGCCGAATATCCATCAAACCAACCTGATGACGCTGCCGCTGGAGCAAGGCCTGGCGCTGTCGGCCATTCCGGTGATCTTCACCTCTTTCGGCTTCCACGGCAGCGTGCCGAGCATCGTCAACTATATGGGCGGCAACATTCGCAAACTGCGCTGGGTGTTTATCATCGGCAGCGCTATCCCGCTGATGGCCTACATCTTCTGGCAGCTGGCAACGCTGGGCAGCATCAGCTCCGACACCTTCGTCGGCATTCTGGCGCAGCAGGCCGGGCTGAACGGCCTGTTGCAGGCGGTGCGCGACGCGGTGGCCTCGCCGCACGTTGAACTGGCGGTGCACCTGTTCGCCGATCTGGCGCTGGCGACCTCGTTCCTCGGCGTCGCGCTCGGGCTGTTCGATTTCCTGGCCGACCTGTTCAAGCGGCAAGACAACGTGCGTGGCCGCCTGCAAACCGGCGCCATCACCTTCTTGCCGCCGCTGGCCTTCGCGCTGTTCTATCCGCGCGGCTTCGTGCTGGCGCTGGGATTCGCCGCCATTGCCTTGTCGGTGTTGGCGCTGCTGTTGCCTTCACTGCTGGTGTGGAAAACGCGCCAAAAACATCAGGCACAGTATCGCGTCTGGGGCGGTACGCCGGCGCTGGCGTTGGTGTTTGTCTGCGGGGTGACGGTAATCGCCATTCAACTGGGCATCGCCAGCGGCATGCTGCCAGCGGTAGGGTAAGCGGAACAGAAAAAACAAAGGGGCCTGAAGGCCCCTTTTTCACAGCGTCAGAAGCTCAGACCCACGCCGACGTAAGGGCCATCGGCCAGCGTGTTGTCGCGACGTCCGTCTTTGCCTTCCATTTGCATGTAACGGTAGCCCACGTCCACGCTCAGCGGACGGAACTTCCAGCGCAGGCCGCCGCTGGCTTCGTTATAGGCTTTCACGCCGCTGGTGAAGGATTCAGGGGCAAAGTACCCTTCGCCGTGCAGGCTGAAGTAACGGTTGATCTCCCACTCCAGGCCGCCGCCCAGCGCCACCGCCCCGCCGCTCTTCCCGTCTTTCGGGCTGAGGTACAGCGCCTTGGCGCCCACGGTCGCCGTCAACGGCCCCAGCGGCACGCCGAAGTTCAGCCCCACGCTGCCGACGTTACCGTCGTGGTCGCTGCGCGCCCAGTTGCCGGTCAGGCCCAGACCAGAAGAGCCGGTGCTCATGCCAACGCCCAGGTTGGTGTAGTGTTGCCCGGCTTCGCCCGACACGCTGATGGCGTTCGCCGCGCCGGTCACCAACAGCAATCCTGCCGCGCACGCGACCCAAGTCTTTTTCATCATCTTTCCCTCTGGTTTGTCATCCGTGCCGAATGATCGAATCAACGCATAATAATAACGTCACGAGTCTATACCAAAGCGCAATGAGTATTTAAGGGATAAAAGCGAAAAAATTCTTCAATAATCAAATAAATGTAAATATTTGCAAACAACATTCTATATTCGTCAAGGCAATGCCAACGATAACCGAGACCTATTTGCCGTCGCTCGGCAATAGGGCTACAACTAGTAGTGGCTTTGACCAAGGTCAGGGGAAGAAGCCCCGCCAAAGGACTATGCTGATGAACGCTTAAACCGCCCGAGTCTTTACTTAACTGCACTACGATAAGGAGCAAGTGATGAGCAAGAAAGGACTGACCACCGCAGCCGGCGCCCCGGTTGTCGATAACAATAACGTGATCACCGCAGGCAAACGCGGCCCGATGCTGTTGCAGGACGTGTGGTTCCTGGAAAAATTGGCCCACTTCGACCGTGAAGTCATCCCCGAGCGCCGCATGCACGCCAAGGGATCCGGCGCTTACGGCACCTTTACCGTCACCCACGACATCACCCGCTACACCCGCGCCAAGATCTTCTCCGAGGTCGGCAAACAGACCGACATGTTCATCCGCTTCTCCACCGTCGCCGGTGAACGCGGCGCCGCCGACGCCGAACGCGACATTCGCGGCTTCGCCATGAAGTTCTATACCGAAGAAGGCAACTGGGATTTGGTGGGTAACGATACGCCGGTGTTCTACCTGCGCGATCCGCTGAAATTCCCCGATCTCAACCACGTGGTGAAACGCGATCCGCATACCAACCTGCGCAACCCGGTCTACAAATGGGACTTCTTCTCCCACCTGCCGGAGTCGCTGCACCAGCTGACCATTGACTTCAGCGATCGCGGCATTCCGAAATCCTATCGCCACATGCACGGCTTCGGCAGCCACACCTTCAGCTTTATCAATGCCGCCAACGAACGTTTCTGGGTGAAATTCCACTTCCGCTGCCAGCAAGGCATTGAAAACCTGATGGATGAAGAAGCGGAAGCGATCATCGCCAAGGATCGCGAAAGCTCACAGCGCGATCTGTTCGACGCGATCAAACGCGGCGACTTCCCGCGCTGGAAGCTGCAAATTCAGATCATGCCGGAACACGAAGCCTCGCAGACGCCATACAACCCGTTCGATCTGACCAAGGTGTGGCCGCACGGCGACTATCCGCTGATCGACGTCGGCTATTTCGAGCTGAACCGCAACCCCGACAACTACTTCTCCGAGGTTGAGCAGGTGGCGATGAACCCCGCCAACGTGGTGCCGGGCATCAGTTTCTCGCCGGATAAAATGCTGCAGGGCCGTCTGTTCTCCTATGGCGATGCGCACCGCTATCGCCTGGGCGTCAACCACCACCAGATCCCGGTGAACGGCGCCAAATGCCCGTTCCACAACTACCATCGCGACGGCGCGATGCGCGTGGACGGCAACAGCGGCAACGGCGCCACCTACGAACCAAACAGCTTCGGCCTGTTCCAGGAGCAGCCGGACTTCAGCGAGCCGCCGCTGAGCATTGAGGGCGCGGCCGACCACTGGAACCATCGTGAAGACGACGATTACTACAGCCAGCCGCGCGCGCTGTTCAACCTGCTGAGCGCCGAAGAGCACCAGCGCATGTTCACCCGCATCGCCGGCGAACTGTCGCAGGTGCCGGAGCAAATCCAGCGCCGTCAGGTCGAGCTGTTCACCAAGGTGCACCCGGACTACGGCGCCGGCGTCGCCAAGGCGCTGGGGCTGAAATAATCCCCTGCCGTCATCCACTCAGCCGCCCTTTCGGGCGGCTTTTTTATGCCTGAGAGAGGCGCTGCGCCACCCATTGCTGCAACTGGCGGCGCGAAATCTTGATGCCGCCGTTTTTCAGCTCGTCAGGCAGCGGGAGCAGCGCCACCGGGCGTTGGAAATTGGCCAGCTTGTCCTGCGACCAGGCGAGCAACGCCGCCAGCGACAGCGACGGATCGCCGTCGATTACCGCCACCGGCCGCTGGCCGAACTCGGCGTCCGCCGCCGGCACCACAAACGCCTGCGAGATCTGCGGGTGCGCCGCCAACACGCGTTCGATATCCTCCGGCTGCACCCCTTCGCCGCCGCTGAAAAACAGGTTGTCCAGCCGGCCCAAAATGCGCAGTTCTCCCTCGGCCATCGCGCCGCGATCGCGGGTCGCGAACCAACCCTGTTCATCCGCCAGCGGCTGCAGCTGGCCATGACGCCAGTAGCCGAGCGCCAGACTGTCGGCGCGGATCCAGACCTCTTCGTCCACCAGTTTTACCTCGCGGCCGCTGAGCGGCAGGCCGACGCCCGGCCGCGCATCGGCTCGCTTGGCGCACACCGTGGAAGCCAGTTCGGTCAGCCCATAGCCGCACCAGCAGCGGATCCCCGCCGCTTCCGCCCGTTCGGTCAGCGCCACCGGGATCATGGCGCCACCGAGCAGCACCTCTTTCAGCGTCATGCCCGTCAGCGGTTGCGCCAGCAGCCGCCAGAGCTGTGTCGGCACCAGCGAGGCGTGCGTGCATCCCGCCAACGCCTCGGCCAGCGGATGCATCTCGCGCACCGCCAGCCGCGCCCCCGCCGCCAGCCAGCGCCAGACGATGCCCTGGCCGGAGACGTGAAACAGCGGCAATGACAGCAGCCAGCAATCCTCGCGCTGAAAATCCATCAGCCGCAACACCCCGGCGGCGCTGGCCAGATGATTGGCGTAGCTGTGCGCCGCCGCTTTCGGCAGGCCGCTGGAGCCCGAGGTCAGCGTCAGCGTCGCCAGACGTTGCGCATCCCACATCGGCAGGTTCGGCCAGCGCGGCTCGGTCGAGGGCGGCGTCAATCGAATCACCTCTTCCGGCAGCGCCGGCAACGGATCCGGGCCGAAGGCAAAGGTGATGTCCAATTCGGGTAACAGCTGTGCCAGCAGCGGCGTCGGCAAGGCAGGATTGAGCGGCAACAGGCGCGCGCCGCATTGCAGCAGCGCCAGATAGGCCAACAGTAGCGGGTAGCTGTTTTTACCGCACAGCGCCACGCCACAGCCCGGCTCCACGCCCTGGTGCTGGAAGTCCGCCGCCAGCTCATCCACCTGGCCTTGCAACGCCAGCCAACTCAGCGGCCGCTCGCCAAGCAGCAGCGCCGTCGCCTGCGGTTGAAGGCTCGCCCAGTGCCGCCATGGCCAATCGCTTAACGGCGCCATAGGCACTCCAGCGCCGAGGCATCCAGCAGCGGCAATGCGCTACCCGGCCAAGGCCGCAGCACCTGCGCCTGCATCAGCCCCAGCGTATCCAGCCCCGGCACGGTGTCCGGCGTCAGCCAGCGGGCGATGCGCGCCAGCTGGGTTAACCCCAGGCTGGACTCGATGCTGGAGCTGATCACCGCCGTCAGCCCCGCCGCGTGCGCCTGCGCCACCAGCGCCTGGCAGCGCGCCAGGCTGCCGACCAGCGTCGGCTTGATCACGATGGCTGCCACGCCCGGCTCGGCCTGGACTACAAAGTCCGCCTCGCGCACGCTCTCATCCCAGGCGATGGCGATGCCGGTCGCCCGGGCGAAATCGCGCGATTCATCACGGGTCTTGCAGGGCTCTTCCAAAAAGGCAATGCGATCGCGCCACGCCGGGTTGACATATTTGGCGAAGCCGTCGGCTTTGGCGCGGGTCCAGCTGCGGTTGGCGTCCAGCCGCAGCCGCAGATCCGGCAGCGCCTCCAGCAGCACGTTGACGATCATGCCGTCGCGCACCGCCTCATACAGCCCCACCTTCACCTTAGCGACTTTCTCGCCCGGCAAGGCGCTCAATATCTCGAACAGCTCGTCCGGATCGCCGGTACACAGCGGCGCCTTGCGGAAATCCGCCTGCGTCGGCAAGCGCTGCTCCAGCTCGGCCTGCGCGCAGCTGAGCCCAAAGGCCACCGAGGGCAGCGCGCTGTCATCCGGTTCGTTGCCCGCCAACCAGGCCTGCAGCCAGTCCAACGCGGCCTGTTCGGCCTGCGCCAGCGTTTCCCGGCTGAATTCCGGCAGCGGCGCGATCTCGCCCCAGCCTTCACGCTCGCCCTGACGCAGCTGCACCACCCATCCGTCACGCGTTTTCAACCGCTGATTGCGCAGCACCACGCCCGCCTCCATCGGCAGGCTGTAACGGTAAAGCGCCGCGCTGCGGTTTACCCCGTTCATTACGGGTTACGCTTGAATTTGCTGAAGTCCGGCTGACGCTTCTCGTTGAACGCGTTGCGCCCTTCCTGCCCTTCGTCGGTCATGTAGAACAGCATGGTGGCGTTGCCCGCCAGCTCCTGCAAACCGGCCTGGCCGTCGCAGTCGGCGTTCAGCGCCGCCTTCAGGCAGCGCAGCGCCATCGGGCTGTTCTGCAGCATTTCGCGGCACCAGCGCACCGTCTCTTTTTCCAGATCGGCCAGCGGCACCACGGTATTGACCAGCCCCATGTCCAGCGCGGCGGCGGCATCGTACTGGCGGCACAGGAACCAGATTTCGCGCGCCTTCTTCTGGCCGACGATGCGCGCCATGTAAGACGCGCCCCAGCCGCCGTCGAACGAGCCCACTTTCGGGCCGGTCTGGCCGAAGATGGCGTTATCCGCCGCGATGGTCAGATCGCACATCATGTGCAGCACGTGACCGCCGCCGATCGAATAACCGGCCACCATCGCCACCACCGGTTTCGGGCAGGTGCGGATCTGGCGCTGGAAGTCCAGCACGTTGAGGTGATGCACGCCGCTGTCGTCGCGATAGCCGCCGTAATCGCCGCGCACTTTCTGATCGCCGCCGGAGCAGAAGGCCTTATCGCCGGCGCCGGTCAGAATAATGACGCCGATGCCGTCGTCGTAACGGGCGTTGGCCAGCGCGTCGATCATCTCTTTAACCGTTTGCGGGCGAAACGCGTTGCGCACCTGCGGCCGGTTAATGGTGATTTTGGCGATGCCGTCGGCGGACTTGTGATACAGAATGTCTTCGAAATCGCCGGTGCAATCCTGCCAGGCGATAGCGGCATACAGCTGTTCTTCATTCGGATAAAGCATGTTCGGTTCCTTTAACCAGGGTTAACGAGAAAGGTCTGCAGCTCGGCGACGAAATCCTGCGGATTGGCCAGGTGCGCGTTGTGCCCGGCCTGCGGCACGATGCGCAACGGCAACCCGGCGTCGCGCGCCAGCCGTTGAAATTTGGGGTCGTTCTCACCGCACAGCACCCGCAGCGGCACGGTCAGTTGGCGCAGCTGCGGCGCCAGATAGGGCTGCCGCCCGAGCGACGTGGCTTCGAGCATGTCGGCGATCGCCGGGCCGCTGTTGACCGAGCGCGCGGCGATCAGCGCCTGGCGGTGCACGTGGCTGAGCTCTTTGAACACCGGTTGCTGATACCAGTCCGCCAGGACCTCGGCGATCGGCTCACTGCGAAAACGCACCGCCCACAGCGCATCCTGTTCGCAGCGCCGGCGGCGCTGTTCTTCGTCCTCCAGCCCCGGATTACCGCCCTCGACGATCACCCCCTGGAGGCCGGCATGGTGGCCGTGGCAGGCGTGATACATGGCGATGCGCCCGCCGAGCGAGTAGCCCACCAGCCAATAGCGTTCGATATTGCGCAGCTGCAGCGCGGCGGCGATCTGCGCGCTGATGTCGTCGAAGCCGTGGCAGCTCACCGCCACGGAATCGCCGTGGCCGGGCAGATCGATGGCCAGCGACGGCCATTCCGGGCTGCGCGCGGCGATCACCCGCCATTCATTGTTGTTGCCAAGCAGGCCATGCAGCCACACCAGCCACGGGCGGCCCGCCTCGCCCTGTTGCAAAATTCGCGTCGCCAGCATCATTGCACCGCCATCTGTTGCACCAGGTATTGCAGGCTTTCGGCCCCCGCGCTCGGTGGCACCTGCAGTTCGACAAGCGTGGCGCCGCCGCGCCGCCAGCCTTGTTCAACCGCCTGTTGCAGCTGGCTCCAGTTCTCCGGCCGCGCGTAACCCAGCTGGAACATCGCCGCCGCGTGGCTGAACTCGACGTTCTGCGGCATGCAGTAAAAGCGCTGACGATCCTCTTCCGGCGTCGGCAGCAGCGAGAAAATTTGGCCGCCGTTGTTGTTGACGACGATCAGCACCGTCGGCGCCGAGCTCTGGCGCAGCAGCGCCAGCGCATTGAGGTCATACAGAGCGGAAAGATCGCCCACCACCGCCAACGTCAGTCTGGCGGTGGCGCGCTGCACGCCGGCAGCGGTGGAGATCAGGCCGTCGATGCCGCTGGCACCGCGGTTGCTGAATACCGGGTAGGCGACGGGCAATGGCGTTAGCGCGTCGATGAGCCGCACTACCAGGCTGTTGCCGAGAAACAGCTGGCCGTTCTCCGGCAGCAGTTCCGGCAGGCGGTGCGCCAGCTGCGCTTCGCCAAAGTTATCGTGCAGATGCGTGGATGCCGCCGTCAGCGCTTTATCCGCCAGCACGGCCAGCCCGGCGGCCCAAGGCTGGCGCGGCTGCGCCGGGTGCTGCGCCAACCACTGAGCCACGCCGGCACGCAGGCGCCGCCCCCGGTGCTGGGCCGGATCGAGCCGCCCCGGCAGCTCGTCGATGATCCAATACTCTTCAGGCCGGCACTGCGCCTGCCACTGCAGCAGGCGTTTGCCGGTCAGGCTGCCGCCGAACTGCACCACCAGCTGCGCATCTTGCAGTACGCGCTGCGCCTGCGAGTGAGCGAGCCACAAATCGGCGCAGGGCAGCGGTTGCCCGGTCTGCGACAGCACGTCGCCGATCAGCGGCCAGCCCAGCGTTGCGGCCCATTCGGCCACCTGCGCGCCCTCTTGCGCGCTCATGCGCCCGGCCAGCACCACGCCGCGCTTTTGCCGCCAGAAGAACCAGTCCGGCTGCGGCAATGGCGCCGCATGCGTCTCGCTTTCCTGCAGCCACGGGCGATCGCTCTGCCACCAGTCGCCCAGCGCGGCGGACCAGTCGGCATAGTGACGTTCGTCGCCGCCGTACAGCGGCTCGGCGAACGGGCAGTTGATGTGCAAAGCGCCGTGCTGCAGGCGCGCCATCGCGCTGTCGACGCTGGAGGCCAGCCACGCGGCCGGAATATCCGGCGTAGGACGCGGCAGATCGATCGCCAGCGTCGGGTGGCTGCTGTAGAGGCCGTTTTGACGGATCGCCTGATTGGCGCCGCAGTCGATCAACTCCGGCGGCCGATCGGCGGTGAGAAACACCAGCCGCTCACCGGTCAGGCCGGCTTCAATCAACGCGGGATAAAGGTTGGCCGCCGCGGTGCCGGACGTGACGATCACCGCCACCGGCTCACGCGCCGCCTTCGCCAGCCCAAGCGCCAGATGGCCGAGCCCGCGCTCGTCAAAATGGGTATGACAGATAAACGATCGGTTAGCCGCGGCGGCCAGCGTCAGCGGCGTGGAGCGCGATCCCGGAGCGATACAAACATGCCGCACCCCATGGCGGGCCAGCGCCTCGAGCAGCACAGCCGCCCACCGGCGATTAAAAACACTTGTCGACATAGTTCGCTCACAAGTCAGTTAACAGAGATCGTCTCCGGCGCAGCCGACGGACGCCGCGCCTGTAGTTACGCTCTGTATTATATGAGGTGTTATTTTCACGGCTTTTGCGCCAGCGCAAGAACGCCGTATATCCCTGGGCGTTTACACCAGATAATTATTTGATTTAGAACAAAAAACAAACAATAAAAACACAAATACTTTACACTTGCGGCGGCGCCGGCTCAATCCGTCCATACAAAAACAAGGGGAATAGAGGCACTCCGACGGCGGCTAGCGGGAAGTATAGGCGGGATAAGGGAAAGCCAGCGGGGAAACGGCGGGATGAACGTACCGCCGCGGAAAACATGGGGCGGCCTGCGCCGCCCCGATGGGTGATTTATTTGCGGGCCAGCAGCAGTCCCAGCACCAGCCCGACGGTGGCGCCGATGCCTACGCTGTGCCAGGGTTTATCCCGCACGTAGTCATCGGTGCGGTGCACCGCTTCTTTGGCGCGCGCGTAGTAGGATTCACCGGTGTTCGCCCAGCGCGCCTTAACCTCACTCAGCGCCTGCTCGGCGTGCGACTTGATGTCGATGTAGGCCTGATCCGCGCGATCGCCGGTATATTGCAGCACTTCTTCCAGCGTCTCGGTCAGCATTCTCAGATCGTCATCCAGCGTAGTTTGCTCAGCATCCGTATGTCTTGCCATAGTGAGATCTCCGTGGTTGAAAAATTAAGCGTTCCTACACTATAGACAAGGATCGCCGCCTGCGGCCATCGGACTTTTACCCTAAAACACCAATTGCACCTTGGCGGCCTGGCGCTTATCGCCGGCAAACTCCAGCGCCTGCGCCAGCTGCCCGCTGGCGAACTCCGCCGACAGCAGCGGCAGCGGATCGACCACGCCGTCGGCCAGCCACGCCACCGCCAGCGCAAACTCCGCCACGAAGCGGAACGATCCGAGCAGATTCAACTCTTTGGCGATCAACAACATCAGCGGGAAATCGGGGAAGCTGCCGCCCATGCCCACCTGCACCACGGTGCCTTTGGCGCGGGTGATCTCCAGGCAGCGCTGCAGCGACTGCGGGTGCCCCGCCACTTCGAAGGCGACGTCGAAATACCCCTTATCCTGCTGATAATCGCTAACATCGTCGTCCGCGGCATGCAGGCACCGATCGGCCCCCATTTGCCTGGCGATCGCCAGGCAGCGCGGGCTGAGATCGGCACAGACAATCTCGGCGGCGCCCAGCGCTTTCAGCGCCGCCACCAGCAGGCAGCCGATCGGGCCGACGCCGGACACGAAGATCTTTTTCCCCGTCACGTCGCCGGGCTGCTTCGCCGCGTGGATCGCCACCGCCAGCGGTTCGGCGAACACCATCACCCTGTCGTCGCGATCGGCGCCGTAAGGAATGCACTGCGCGCTATCCACCACTTTGTATTGGGTAAAGGCCCCGTCAACGTGCGGAAAATACATCGCGCTACCGAAAAAGCGCATCTCGACGCATTGATTGCTTTGCTGCGCCAGACAGTATTTGCACTGCCCGCAGGGTTTGCTGGGATTGAGCGCCACCTTCTGCCCGACCGGCAGCTGCGGCGAATCGCTGGCGACCACCTCGCCGATCACCTCATGGCCCAGCACCATCGGCTGGCGCACCTGAAAATTGCCGACCCTGCCTTCCTGAAAGTAATGCAGATCCGAGCCGCAGATGCCGCCGCGGCTGATTTTCACCAGCGTTCCCTGCCCCCGGTAATCCACTTCTTGCGCAATCACCGCCACGTCGCGTTTGCCATTGACCACGCAGGACTGGGTTTGAATTTTCATCTCAACACTCCACGAAAAAAGGTTACACCGCCGCCGACATGCCGCCATCGACAAACAGCAGTTGCCCGTTGACGAAAGCGGAGGCGTCGGCGGCCAGGAACACCGCCGCGCCGATCAGCTCCTGCGGATCGCCCCAGCGTGCGGCGGGCGTGCGTTGGGTCAGCCAGGCGGTGAAGGCCGGATCGTCGGCCAGCGCCTGTGTCATCTCGGTTTTGAAGTAGCCGGGGGCGATGCCGTTGACCTGAATGTTGTAGCGCGCCAGCTCCACGCACATGCCGCGCGTCAGCATTTTCACCGCGCCCTTGGAGGCCGCATAAGGGGTAATGGTGTCCCGCCCCAGCTCGCTTTGCATCGAGCCGATGTTGACTATCTTGCCGCGCCGGCGCGGCACCATATAACGCGCCACGGTTTGCGACACGATGAAAACCGCCTTCTGGTTGACGGCGATGATGTCGTCCCAGTCTTGCTCCGGAAACTCGGTGAACGGGTGGCGGCGCTGGATGCCGGCGTTGTTGATCAAGACGTCTATCGCGCCGATATCTGCTTCGATACGATCGATGGCGGCATGCACCGCCTGGGAATCGGTGACGTCGAACGCCGCCGCATCGGCACGCAAGCCCTCTTCGCGCAAGCGATCGGCGGCATGCCGGGCATGTTCGTCGGTGGTGGCGTTGACCAGAATATGCGCGCCTTGCTGCGCCAGGCCGCGCGCCAGCAGAAAACCGATGCCGCGCGAGGCGCCGGTGATCAAGACAATTTTGTTATCCAGTGAAAACAGATTATTCATGGTGATTCCCGGCCATCAGGCCTCCAATCGGACAGGCCTCTATCTCAGCCGATTGTTACCGGTAAAAACGTGATGGAAATCACTGAACATCATGTTACGAAACCCTGTTACCCTTAACGTGATCTCACGCAGGCAGCAAGCGGGTAAAACTCATTT
The DNA here is from genome assembly GCF_057808395.1 of Serratia sp. TSO36. Taxonomy (NCBI): domain Bacteria; kingdom Pseudomonadati; phylum Pseudomonadota; class Gammaproteobacteria; order Enterobacterales; family Yersiniaceae; genus Serratia; species Serratia sp. TSO36. Next base: position 115,163 of record NZ_JBJZOU010000020.1, read on the forward strand.
ATCCAATTGAAAAATAGCCATTTTCAATAGGAGCGCATTCATTGTTATCGCCAAATCGATTTGTTAACATACCGCTATCCGCCCTTGCCGCGCCGCCCGTGAAGGCCACCGAATGAAACACCCCCGCGTTACGCTACAGGACATCGCGCAATTGGCCGGCGTGACCAAAATGACCGTCAGCCGCTTCCTGCGCACGCCGGAAAAAGTGGCGGCCGACACCGCCGAACGCATTGCGCAGGTCATGCGGGAGCTGAACGTCACCGGCGCCGATGCCGCACAGGCCGGCAGAAAACCGCGCATCGGCGTGCTGATCCCCTCCTTCAACAACCAGATCTTCGCCGACCTGCTGGCCGGCATCGAATCCGTTACCCAAGCGCGGGGTTACCAAACGCTGGTGGTGAACTACGATTACAGCCCGCAGCGGGAAGAAGAGCAGATCGCACAGCTGTTGAGCTACCCGATCGCCGGGCTGATCCTCACCGACTCTGCGCATACCTTGCGCGCAGAGACCTACCTCGGCGCCGCCAAAATCCCCCTCGCGCAGGTGATGGATCTCGACGCGCCGCCGGGGCGGATTGCGGTGGGGTTTGATAATGAACAGGCGGGGTATGACATGACCGAAGCGCTGCTCGCCAGCGGCAAACGGCATATCGTTTACTTTGGCGCCATGTCGGACGCCCGCGACAATAAACGCTATCGGGGGTACTGCCGCGCCATGGCGGCTCAGGGGCAAACGCCGCGCCAGATCACGCCGCATCGGGTCTCTTCGGTTTCGATCGGCGCCGACATGCTGGCGATGGCGCGCGAACGCTACCCGCAGTTGGACGGTATCCTGTGCACCAACGACGATCTGGCGGTGGGCGTGTTGCAGGCCTGCCTGCGTCTCGGCGTGCGCGTGCCGCAGGAGATTGCGCTATCGGGTTTTCACGGCCTGGATATTGGCCAGGCGACCACGCCGGGCATCGCCAGCGTGATCACGCCGCGCTTTGACATGGGGAAAACCGCCGCTGAAATGCTGCTGCTGCGGATCGCGGGCGAACCCTGCGCCGAGCGCCACGATCTGCACTACCGCCTCTCACTTGGCGGCACCGTTTGAGCCGGCATTCGGGCTGACCGGCTGTGCGACACGGGCTTTTTCGCTGCGCGCCGCCCACCACAGACCGCTGTTTTTCATCGCATAGCCAAACAGCAAGCCCACCAGCAGAGAAAGCGTCACCAGCGGCCAATCTCCGCCGCCGGCGAAGGTCGCACAGGCGCCGATAAAGGTGCCGGGCACAAACCCCAGCCACTGCTGTTTGGCCTGAATGCACATCAGGAACGCAACGACGCCGGTCAGCAGATACCCCAGCAGCTCCCACTGTGGCGCCAGTTCGCTGCCGTGGATGATCGCCATTGCCCAGAAGACGCCGCTGCAGCAGGTCAACGCGCCGATCAACAGCCCTTTCAGCCCGCCCTGCGGGCAGGCGAAATAGGCCGTGCAGCCGAGAAAACCGGCCCAACCGATCAGCCCCAGGCTGACGGCAACCCAGCCCCACACGCCGGAGAGGATCCCGGTAGTAACGGCAATGGCGAAAAGAACGTTCATAAAGTGACCCGCGGCAAAAAGAAAGCGCGCAGTTTACCCGAAAGCCGGTTATTTCATGTGATTAAAATCACAATATAAATGCAATTAAAGAATAATTAATTAAATAAAAGAGACTTAAATCACAAAATTATTAACGTGGGAACCCTACACGTACCGTCATCCATGCCAACAACAGGCATACCGTGGTGCTGCTCAGGAACAGCAGATGGGTTGCCTGCTGCAGATCGACACGGTCGACCACGATCCCCAGCAAGATCGGCACCCAGTTGGCGATATAAGCGATAACGTAAAACAGTGAAAGCAAACGCGCATGGCTGGCCGGCGGCGAAATCAGGTTTACCAGGGTCGCGCTGCCGACGAAAATGGCGCCGTAAGCATAGCCGGCCACCACTAGGCCCGCAGCCGCCAGCCACAGTGAATGCCATTGGATCGCCGCAGCGAATACCACCGCCGCCAGCACCTGCGCCAGGCAACCGAACAACAGCGAATGACGCGCGTTAAGGCGGCGGCTCAGGATCTGGCTAATACCGGCGATCAACAGATACACCGCAATCGCATAGCCAAAGACGCCCCGCTGGTGCATGCCTAACAGCGTTTCCGCCACGCTGGGGCCAATAGCCAAAATGCTGGCGGCCAGAGCCCAACAGATAAACAGCGCCCCGGCACACACAAAGAATTTACCGCCGGTGGCGCGCAGGCCATCGAGCAGCGTGCTTTTTTCTGTCGCCGCCGGCGCAGCGCGGGTCGGCGCCGCGACCACGCCACGCGGCCACGAGAACATCACGCCCAACGCCGCCACGGCGGCAATGATCATGATGAAAACGAACGGCAGCGTCGTGGGATGAAAACCGGTCTGCAAAGCGATGCCGCTGAAGATCGGGCCCAGCGCCAACCCTGTGGTAAAGGACAACGTGGCGATCAGCGCGGCGTTTTTACCGCCGTCTTGTGGCCCAAAACGCACCAGGGCGATGTTTGCCGCCCCGGTCAATGCCCCGGTGCCCACCCCGGCCAGCAGTCGCGCCATGAGCATCATGACAAAGGTATCCGCCAGCGCAAACAGCAGCGCACCGCTCAACACCACCAGCAATGCCGGCACGATCACGCTGCGCAAATCCTTCACTTTGCCGGCCAGATTGCCGACGCCGAACAAAGCGATCAGTACGCCGGCGGCGTAGGCACCGTAAACAACGGTCAGGCTGACGGAACTCAGCGCAAACTGCTGCTGATACAGCGGATAAAGCGGCGTCGGCGCACTGCTGTTCAGCAATGCCGACATCAAAGCCAGCGCCAGGAACAATAAAATGGTCCTGCGCGACGCCTGAGCATTTTGCGGCGCCGCGATCTGGCTGGCGGTATTTTCTGACATGTTTCAACTCCCAAAGTCGGCAGACGGCGGCCTGCCATCGACATCTTTCTCACCCGGCGGGCCGGGAACGGGGCTTATCATAGCGTTACGGCGGCGGGCGAAGTATCGTCAAGAATGAATCACCCTGATGCATTCTTGCATCACCGGAGAAATAACCGCCGATGTGCAGGCCGCTAGCCGTCTTTCTCTCCCCCAGGGCAGAGCAACGCTTTATGATATAACCCGTTATCATTCGTCCGGCCCGGCCTGTTTCCTACGGCGCCGACAAATCTGCAGAGAGGAAATGGCATGATAAATTGGGACGACGCGCGCTTCTTTTTGGCCGTCGCGCGCTGCGGCACGCTACGCAAAGCCGCCAGCCAGCTGCATGTCGATCAGGCGACCGTCGGTCGACGGTTGTCCGCTTTCGAGGACGCGCTCGGTTCCAAGCTGTTTATCCGCACGCCGAAATCCTTCGCCCTCAGCCCGTTGGGGGAAGAAATGCTGGCGGACGTGATGAAGATGGAAAATGCGGTGCAGGCGATCAACCGCAAAGCCGCCAGCGGTGACGAAAGCCTGAGCGGCAACGTGCGCATCGCCACCACCGATACCCTGGCCGAAGCCTTCGTGATGCCGGCGCTGCAAGATCTGCGGGAACGCTACCCCGCCATCACCGTCACGCTGTTAACGGCGCTGAACATCGCCGATATCTCTTACCACGGCGCAGATCTGGCGATCCGTGGCGCCCGCCCCGATGACGATGAGCTGATCATCAAACGCTTATCCACCATCGAAATGGGTCTGTACGCCAGCCCACACTACCTGGCGCGGCGCGGCATGCCGCTCAGGGGCGAGCAGCTGCGCGGCCACGATCTGCTGATGTTCCCGCGCGAGCTGGTGCCGCGCCACTGGAACAATTTCTGCGGCGAGGCCCTGCACGAGCCCAACGTGGTGCTGCAATGCAATTCGCAGCTGCTGCTGCGTTCCGCCACCCGCAGCGGGCTGGGCATCGGCCTGCTCTCCGCGTTTTTGGCGGACAAAGACCCGGAGCTGGTGCGCCTGTTGCCGGAGAACAAAGACTGGGTGGATATCTGGCTGGTGCTGCATCCCGATTTGCAACGCGCCGCCCGCGTGCGCGCGGTGGTGCAGGCGCTGGAAACCTCGTTTAACGCCCATTACGGCTGAGTGCCGTTTCCCCATAAAAAAAGGCCGCCGAAGCGACCTTTTTATCGTTTGAAGGGTTATCAGAACGTCGGCTGCGCCATCTGCACCAGCGAAATCAGCGGCTGCGGATAGACGCCCAGCAGCAGCACCAGCGCGGCGGAGATCAGCACCACGACGCCACCGGCGGTCAACGCCCAGTTGTTCGGGGTATCGCGCTGCAGCGATTCCGGCGCGCTGAGGAACAGGCTGACGGTCACGCGCAGGTAGTAGTACAGGCCGATGGCGCTGCCTACCACAACCGCGCCGGTCAGCCACCACAGGTGTGCGCTGACGCCCATCGCGATCACGAAGAACTTACCGATAAAGCCCAGCGTCATCGGGATACCGGCCAGCGACAGCATCATCACCGTCATCACCGCGGACAAGATTGGCTTATGCCAGAACAGACCGCGGTAAGAGAACAGCGAATCCGCATCCGGGCCGCGGTACGGGCTGGACATCAGGCTGACCACGCCGAAGGCGCCCAGGCTGCTGAACAGGTAACCGGCCAGGTAAACGCCGGCGGTTTCCAGCGACAGCTGATGGGTTTGCACCGCAATCAGCGCCACCAGCAGGTAGCCCAGGTGAGCGATCGACGAGTAGCCCAGCAGACGCTTGATGTTGGTCTGGCTGATGGCCATCAGGTTACCGAACAAGATAGAGCAGAACGCGATGATCGACAGCACCATGCGCAGCGCTTCGTTGTCGGCGGCCGGGGCATACAGGAACAGACGCATCACGACCGCGAAGATCGCGATCTTGCTGGCGGTCGCCAGGAAGGTCGAGACCGGCGCAGGCGCGCCCTGATACACGTCCGGCGTCCACAGTTGGAACGGCACCAGCGACAGCTTGAAGCCCAGACCGACGATCATCATGCCCATACCGGCCAGGATCAGCGGTTGGTGCATCATGTTCTCCTGCAGGCTCTTGCCGAGGCCGGCCAGCGACAGATCGCCGGATTCGGCATACAGCAGCGCCATGCCGAACAGCAGGAACGACGACGCGGCGGCGGACAGCAGCATGTACTTGATGGCGGCTTCCAGCGGGCGCTTCTGGCGGTAGGCATAGCCCACCAGGCCGAACAGCGGCAGCGAGATCAGCTCGATACCGATGAACAGCGAAGCCAGATGGTTGGCGCTCGCCAGCAGGATGCCGCCCATGGCGGCGATCAGCACCAGCAGGTAGAACTCTTCGCGGTTATCCGGATAGCCGACCAGCCACGGATAGGCGAAGGTGCAGGTCGCCAGACTCGCCAGCAGCACCAGCCCGGTGTAGAACATCGAGTAACCGTCAACCCGCAGCAGCGGGGTGACGTCCATTGGGCCTGCCTGGCCGACAAAGTACAGCGAAAGCAGCGCCAGGTTGAGACCGATCACGGTCAGGGTGGCGTTGATAAAGTGGTCGCGTCGCCACGCAATGCCTAGCATCACAACCACCACCGTCAATCCGACGATCAACAGCGGCAGCAGTGCGATCAGTTGTTGAGGAGTTATTGTCATGGCGAATTACGGCCTTGTTGTTGAAATTGCTGAAACTGACGAACCAAACCAGTGTTGCACGTTGCTCATCGCCGCGTTGGAAGTATCCAGAATCGGCTGCGGGTAAACCCCCAGCAGAACCAGCAACACCACCAGCAGCAGAATGATGAACAGCTCGCGCGCGGTCATGCCCTGCAGCGGCTGGTCGGATTTAGGCGCACCGTAATAAGCGCGCTGCATCATGATCAGCGAGTAAACCGAAGCGAACACCAGACCGAAGGTAGAAATCACGGTGATCACCGGCACCACCTGGTAGCTGCCGAACAGAATCATGAATTCGCCGACGAAGTTACCGGTACCCGGCATCCCCAGCGTAGCCACGGCGAAGAACAGCGACAGTGCAGGGATGAATTTGATACGCCCCCACAGGCCGCCCATCTGACGCATGTCGCGGGTATGCAGGCGCTCATACAGCTGGCCGCAGATGATAAACATACCGGCGGCGGACAGGCCGTGCGCGATCATCTGGATCACCGCACCCTGGTAAGCCAGTTGGCTGCCGGTGTAGATGGCGATCAGCACGAAGCCCATGTGCGATACCGAGGTGTAGGCGATCAGACGCTTGATATCGGTCTGCGCGAACGCCATCCAGGCGCCGTAGAAGATGCCGATCACGCCCAGCCACATGGCGATTGGCGCAAACTCGTGCGAAGCCTCAGGGAACAGCGGCAGGCTGAAACGCAGCAGGCCGTAGGCCGCCGTTTTCAGCAAGATGCCCGCCAGGTCGACGGAACCTGCGGTCGGCGCCTGGCTGTGCGCGTCCGGCAACCAGCCGTGCAGCGGCACCACCGGCATTTTCACCGCGAAGGCGATGAAGAAGCCCAGCATCAACAGATATTGCACGTTGTGGGACATCGGCGTTTGCAGCAGGTCTTCGTAATCGAAGGTCCACACGCCGGTGGCGTTGTAGTGCACGAACACCAGGCCCAGGATCGCAATCAGCATCACCAGACCGCTGGCCTGGGTGTAGATGAAGAACTTGGTCGCCGCGGTGATGCGGGTTTTACCGTCCGACGCCTTGTGGCCCCACAGCGCGATCAGGAAGTACATCGGCACCAACATCATTTCCCAGAAGAAGAAGAACAGGAACATGTCGATGGCGAGGAACACGCCGATAACGCCGCCCAGGATCCACAGCAGGTTGAGGTGGAAGAAGCCCTGATACTTCTGGATTTCACGCCAGGAACAGAGGATCGCCAGCACGCCCAGCAGACCGGTCAATACCACCATCAGCAGCGACAGGCCGTCCAGCGCCAGGTGGATGGAGATACCGAAGCGCGGGATCCACGGCAGCAGGAATTCGCTCTGCCACTGCGGAATGCCTTTCGGCGTGGTCAAGGTATAGCCGCCCTGCATCCACAGCTGCAGAGAGAGCGCCAACGTCAGCCCCATTGCGATCAGCGCTATCCAGCGCGGCACCTTAGTACCGAAGCGCTCAAGCTGCCAGCACAGCAGACCGCCGATAAAGGGGATAAGAATTAGCCAAGGTAATAGCATGGCGTTTTGTGTCCCTTATACGAATAATTTCAAACTTTGTACGTAGCGCCTGCCCGGCGCTACGCCCGAAAAATGCGTCTGTTTAAATTATTCAATTAAACCAAAATCAACAGAGCCAATACGACCACTGCACCCACACCCATAGACGCTATATACCAACGCACCTGACCGTTCTCACTCACCGTCAGACCGCGGTTCCCCCAGCGGGAGAAGACGGCCGGCAGGTTCATCAGCGAGTTCAGCGGATCGCGCTGCAGCAGCTTCGCAATGCCCAGGTACGGCTTGACGAACACTTTGTCATACAGCCAGTCGAAGCCCCAGGCATGGAACCACCAGGTCGAGAAGAAACGCCCCGGCGCGCTGTTGGCGATGCTGTTGACCAGGCTGCGTTTGCCCAGCCACAGCGCGGCCGCCAGCAGAATGCCGACGATAGCCACCACGCCGGAGGTGATTTCCAGCGTCAGTACGCTGCCGTGCGCCAGCTCGGTCGTGTCCGGCAGCACGCCCTGCAACGGCGGCACGATCATCGCGCCGACGAAGGTGGACAGCACCAGCAGAACCAGCAGCGGCAGGTGGTGAGTGATGCCTTTACCGGCATGCGCTTTGATTTTCTCTTCGCCGTGGAACACGATGAAAATCATACGGAAGGTGTACAGCGAGGTCATGAACGCACCGACCAGGCCGGCCACCATCAGGTTGATGTGGCCGTTGGCCATCGCGCCCGCCAGGATCTCGTCCTTACTGAAGAAGCCGGCCGTGACCAGCGGCAACGCAGACAACGCCGCGCCACCCACCAGGAAGCAGACGTACACCAGCGGTATGCTCTTGCGCAGGCCGCCCATCTTGAAGATGTTTTGCTCGTGGTGGCAAGCCAGGATCACCGAACCGGACGACAGGAACAGCAGCGCCTTGAAGAACGCGTGGGTCATCAGGTGGAAGATCGCCGCGTCCCATGCCTGCACGCCCAGCGCCAGGAACATGTAACCGATCTGGCTCATGGTGGAGTAAGCGAGCACGCGCTTGATGTCGGTCTGCACCAGCGCGGCGAAGCCGGCCAGCAGCAGGGTGACCGCACCGACGATGCCCACCAGGTGCAGCACTTCCGGCGCCATCAGGAACAGGCCGTGCGTACGGGCGATCAGATAGACGCCCGCGGTCACCATGGTCGCCGCGTGGATCAGTGCGGAAACCGGGGTTGGGCCCGCCATCGCGTCCGCCAACCAGGTTTGCAACGGCAACTGCGCCGATTTACCGACCGCGCCGCCCAGCAGCATCAGGGTCGCCCAGGTGATGGCCGTATCGCCCACCGCCAGTTTCTGCGGCGCCAGGATCATCAGCTCGCGGATATTCAGCGTGCCCAGCTCGTTGTAGAGGATGAACAGCGCGAACGCCAGGAACACGTCGCCCACGCGGGTCACGATGAAGGCTTTCATCGCCGCCGCGCCGTTGGCCGGATCTTTGTAGTAGAAGCCGATCAACAGGTAGCTGCACAGGCCCACGCCTTCCCAACCCAGATACATCAGCAGCAGGTTGTCTGCCAGCACCAAGACCACCATGCTGGCGATAAACAGGTTGGTGTAAGCGAAGAAGCGCGAATAGCCTTCTTCACCGCGCATGTACCAGGAGGCGAACATGTGGATGAAGAAGCCGACGCCGGTGACCACCGACAGCATGGTCAGCGACAGGCCGTCCAGCACCAGGGTCACGCCGATATTGAAGTTGCCGACGGCCATCCAGGTCCACAGGCTTTGCTCGAACAGCTGCACGCCGGCGGCTTTCTGGGCGAAGAAATCCATCGCCACATACACCGTGACCAGCGCAGCCAGGCCGATAGAGCCCACGCCGACGGTAGCCGCCGTGTTCTCAGACCAACGACCGCGGGAAAATGCCAACAGCAGGAACCCGATCAGCGGTAGCAGAATTGTTAAATATAATAGGTTCATCCGCGCATCTCACTGACAGTATCAATATTCAGGGTATGACGACGACGGTAGAGCTGCAGCAGCAGCGCCAGGCCGATACTGGCCTCGGCTGCCGCCAGGCTGATCGCCAGGATGTACATCACCTGCCCGTCCGCCTGGCCCCAGTAGCTTCCCGCCACGATAAACGCCAACGCCGCAGCGTTGATCATCACTTCCAGGCTGATCAGCATAAACAGCAGGTTGCGGCGCACCAGCAGCCCGGTCAGCCCGAGCACAAACAGGATAGCCGCCAGGATCAGGCCGTGTTGAAGAGGGATCATGCTTGCTCCTCCGATTTTCTTCTCGCCATTTCGCCACTCGCCGGCGCGTTGCTCAGCACCTCGCCAGGCTTGTGCTCGCGGCCGATATGGAAGGCGACAACCAGACCCGCCAACAGCAGCATTGAGGCCAGCTCAACCGCCAGTACGTAAGGCCCGAACAGGCTGATGCCCACCGCCTTCGCGTCGACCATCTCGCCGCTGATACCCTGGTCGGATACGCTGCGGATCGCGACGATCAATACCACCAGCAGCGCCAGCGACAGCAGGCCAGGCCCGATCCACACCGTCGGCTTCATCCAGTCGCGCTCTTGCTGCTGCACGTTGCCGAGGTTCAGCATCATCACCACGAACACGAACAGCACCATGATGGCGCCCGCATAGACGATGATTTCCAACGCGGCGGCAAAGTAGGCGCCGAGCGAGAAGAAGACTGCCGAGATCGCCAATAACGAGACGATCAGATACAGCAGCGCATGCACAGGGTTGGTATGGGTGATCACGCGAATCGTCGCGGCCACCGCAATCAAACCTGCCAGGTAAAATGCAATTTCCATGCTTGCTGGCTCCTTAGGGCAACAGACCTTTGACGTCGATCGGTTTGGCTTCGTTTTCGGCTTCGCCTTTGGCTTTGCCGTCAATCGCCATACCGGCCATCCGGTAGAAGTTATATTCCGGATATTTACCCGGCCCCGAGATCAACAGATCTTCTTTTTCGTACACCAGATCCTGACGCTTGTACTCACCCAGTTCGAAATCCGGCGTCAGCTGGATAGCGGTAGTCGGGCAAGCCTCTTCGCACAGGCCACAGAAAATGCAGCGCGAGAAGTTGATGCGGAAGAACTCCGGATACCAACGGCCGTCTTTCTGCTCCGCTTTTTGCAGCGAGATACAGCCGACCGGGCAGGCCACCGCACACAGGTTACAGGCGACGCAGCGCTCTTCGCCGTCCGGATCGCGCGTCAGCACGATGCGGCCGCGGTAGCGCGGCGGCAGGTAAACCGGTTCTTCCGGATACATCTGGGTTTCGCGCTTGGCGAAGGCATGCATGCCAATCATCCAAATGCTGCGCACCTGGGTGCCGAAACCAACCACTAACTCTTTCAATGTCATGGTTTATTCACCCCTTATTGAGCGTTGTACAAAATGACCGCGGCGGTTGCCAGCAGGTTCAGCAGCGTCAGCGGCAGGCACACTTTCCAGCCGAAGGACATCACCTGGTCATAACGCGGACGCGGCAGCGCGGCACGGATCAGGATGAACATCATCATGAAGAAGGCCGTTTTCAACGCGAACCAGATGAATGGCGGCAGGAACGGACCCTGCCAGCCGCCGAAGAACAACGTCACAATCAGGGCGGACACGGTGACGATACCGATGTATTCCCCCACGAAGAACAGACCGAACTTCATGCCGGAATATTCGATGTGGTAACCGTCGGCCAGTTCCTGCTCGGCTTCCGGCTGGTCAAACGGGTGACGGTGACACACCGCCACGCCGGCGATCGCGAAGGTCACGAAGCCGAAGAACTGCGGAATGACGTTCCAGACGTGCGCCTGGGATTCAACGATGGCCTGCATGTTGAACGAATCCGCCTGCATCACCACGCCCATCAGCGACAGACCGATGAACACTTCGTAGCTCAGGGTTTGCGCGGAGGCGCGCATCGCGCCCAACAGCGAGTATTTGTTGTTGCTCGACCATCCGGCGAACAGCACGGCGTACACCGCCAGGCCGGCCATCATCAGGAAGAACAGAATACCGATGTTGAGATCGGACACCGCCCAGGTCGGGCTGACCGGCACGATGGCAAATGCCAGCAACAGGGAAGTAAAGGCGATCATCGGCGCCAGGGTGAAGATCACCCGGTCGGAGAATCTCGGCACCCAGTCTTCCTTGAAGAACATTTTGATCATGTCGGCGACCAGCTGCAGCGAGCCGCCCCAGCCTACGCGGTTCGGTCCGTAGCGGTTCTGGAACAGGCCGAGCAGGCGGCGTTCGCCGAAGCTCATGAATGCCCCGCACGCCACGACCACCAACAGGATCACGACCGCTTTAAGAATGGCGATCAGAATGTCGATCACCTCAGGGGTAAACCAGCTCATCGTGCCGCCTCCCGCAGATTGTCTACCTTAGCACCCACCAAGATCGGCGGGATCCCTGGCAAGCCGAGCGGCAAACCAACCTGGCCCTGGGTCAGGGTTTCACTCAGACGCACCGGCAGACGCAGGGTCTGGCCCACACAGCTGAACTCCACCAGGCTGCCCGCGTTGACGCCAAGCGTCGCCGCGTCGGCCGGGTTGACCATCACGTAGGCTTCCGGCATGCGCTGTTGGATCACGTGAGAGCGCTGCGACATTTCGTCGCTGCCGAACAGGTGGTAGTACGGCGCGACACGCCAGCCGTCGTTCGGATTGAACGCGGCAGGCACGCGGTCGAAGTAACCGAGGCTGCCCTCCCCCGCTTCGATCAGGCGCACGCCCGGATCGCCGTGGCGCAGTTTGCCGCCCACTTCGGCCTGGAACTTGTTCCATGCCTGCGGTGAGTTCCAGCCTGGCGCCCAGGCGAACGGGATCTGCTGACGATCGGCCAGCGGGCTGTTGTTCCCTTCCATCGAGAAGGCGAACATGGTGTCTTTATCCTGCGGCTGACGCGGCTCGTGCACGCTGATGTTGGCGCGCATGGCGGTACGGCCGCTGGAGCGGTGCGGCGAACGCGCCAGCTTCTGACCGCGAATGCGGAACGTCGCGTCCGGCGCGGCGTCGACGATGCCCTGCAGCTGCGGCAACGCGGCGACGCAAGCGGCGATCACGTCATCAAGCTGGGTCCAGTCCACGTGGCGGCTGGTGTAGGTGGAGTGCAGCGAGTGCATCCAGCGCCAGCTTTCCAGCATCACGGTGAACTGATTCTTCTTGGCGTCGTCGTAGTAAGCCGGATCGTATACCTGGAAGAAGCGCTGCGCGCGGCCTTCCTGGTTGATCAGCGTACCGTCGCTCTCGGCGAAGCTGGCCGAGGAGAGGATCAGGTTGGCTTTGTCCATGATCGCGGTGCGCTGGTGGTCGGCGACGATCAGGTTGTTGACCTTGGCCAACGCCGCGTCCACCTGCGCCGCCGGCGCATGGCGATAGAGATCGTTTTCCATCACGATGGCGGTGTCGGCTGCGCCGCTCGCCAGCTGTTCCAGCGCCTGATCGAGCGAACCGCCGCCGATCATCGCCAGGCCCATGCTGTTGGCGGCGCCCGCCACGAAAGTGATGCCGACATCGGAACCGCGGCCCTTCAACGCTTTGGCAATGTTGGCCGCCGCTTCGATGATGGCTTCGCTGCCGGCGTTGCTGCCGGAAATAATCAGCGGTTTGCGTGCGCCGGTCAGCGCCTGCACGATGATATCGACTTTCTTGTTCAGGCCTTCAGCCAGATCGTTCACCGCCGGCGCCGCGCTGTCCAGCGCGTGAGCGATGGCGAAGCCGAAGCGCGCCTGCTCGTCCACCGGCGCGCGGTAGTTCCAGGCGGCGATGTCGTCCAGGCGGGTGTTGTCGACGTTGGTGGTGAACAGCGGGTACTTGGCGTGCTGACCGATGTTCTGCACCGCCGCGATCTGCCAGTCGGCCACGCGTTGCGCCGCCGCCATCGCGCGGGCTTTGCCCTTGACGGCCTGGCGCACGGACAGCGCGATACGCGCACCGGTTTGCGTCAGGTCTTCGCCCAGCACCAGCACCGCGTCGTAATCTTCAATCTCACGCAGCGCCGGCGTATGGACGCCGCCGTTCTTCAGCACGTTCAGCATCAGCGCCAGGCGTGATTGCTCCGCCTGAGCGATACCGGTGTAGTAGTTCTCGGCGCCGACCAGCTCGCGCAGTGCGAAGTTGCTTTCCAGGCTGGCGCGCGGGGAGCCGATGCCGATGGTTTTCTTCGCCTGACGCAGGATGTCCGCCGCGCCCTGCATCGCCTGCTCGGCGTTCAGGGTGATCCAGTCATCGCCGCGCAGCTGCTGCGGTTGACGCGGACGATCTTTCTGGTTGACGTAGCCGTAACCGAAACGGCCGCGGTCGCACAGGAAGTAGTGGTTCACGCTGCCGTTGTAACGGTTTTCGATACGGCGCAGCTCGCCATAGCGCTCGCCCGGGCTGGTGTTACAGCCGATGCTGCACTGCTGGCAAATGCTCGGCGCGAACTGCATGTCCCATTTACGGTTGTAGCGCTCGGAGTGCGTTTTGTCGGTGAATACGCCGGTCGGGCACACTTCCACCAGGTTGCCGGAGAACTCGCTTTCCAGCGTGCCGCTTTCCGGGCGACCGAAGTAGACGTTGTCGTGCGCGCCGTACACGCCGAAATCGGTGCCGTCCGCATAGTCTTTGTAGTAACGCACGCAGCGGTAGCAGGCGATGCAGCGGTTCATCTCGTGCGAGATAAACGGCCCCAGCTCCTGGTTGTTGTGGGTGCGCTTGGTGAAGCGGTAGCGGCGGAAGCTGTGGCCGGTCATCACCGTCATATCCTGCAGGTGACAGTTACCGCCTTCTTCACAGACCGGGCAATCGTGCGGGTGGTTGGTCATCAACCACTCGACCACGCTTTCACGGAACTGCTTCGCTTCGCCGTCATCGATGGAGATGAAGGTGCCATCGGATGCCGGGGTCATACATGACATCACCAAACGGCCGCGCGTATCTTCCGCGTTTTGGTATTGCTTTACCGCACATTGGCGGCAAGCGCCGACGCTTCCCAGCGCCGGATGCCAGCAAAAGTAAGGAATATCAAGGCCGAGGGAGAGACAAGCCTGCAGCAGGTTGTCCGCTCCGTCTACCTCATACTCTTTGCCGTCTACATGAATCGTAGCCATAGTCAGCATGCTTCCAAGTGGCCTGCCTTGCGGCAGGCGTTAATCAAAAATTCTGGCCGTGTTCGGGCGAGTCGGCTTACCAGCGCTGCTTCAGCAGATTGTTCGGCTGAATGCCGCCAATCGCATGAGCGTTGCCGAAGTGCTGCACGGCGATGCCCGCCTCGAACTCTTCACGGAAATATTTAATCGCGCTTTGCAGTGGCTCTACGGCACCTGGCGCGTGGGCGCAGAAGGTTTTGCCCGGGCCGAGGGAACGGCACAGCTGTTCGAGGGTTTCGATATCCCCCGGCTGCCCTTCGCCGTTTTCCAACGCACGCAGGATCTTCACGCTCCACGGCAGGCCGTCGCGGCATGGCGTACACCAGCCGCAGGACTCGCGGGCGAAGAACTCTTCCAGGTTACGCACCAGCGGCACCATGCCGATCTCGTGGTCTACCGCCATCGCCAGCGCGGTGCCGAGACGGCTGCCGGCTTTGCCGATCGCGCCGTATTCCATCGGCAGATCGAGGTGATCGGCGGTCAGGAAGTCGGTCCCCGCGCCGCCCGGCTGCCAGGCTTTGAAGCGCAGACCGTCGCGCATGCCGCCGGCGTAGTCTTCCAGGATCTCGCGCGCGGTGGTGCCGAACGGCAGCTCCCAAACGCCCGGATTTTTCACCCGGCCGGAGAAGCCCATCAGCTTGGTGCCTTTGTCCTCACTGCCGGAGATGCCGGTGTACCACTCCACGCCGTTCGCCAAAATGGCCGGCACGTTGCACAGCGTTTCGACGTTGTTGACGCAGGTCGGCTTGCCCCACACGCCGGCGCTGGCCGGGAATGGCGGCTTGGAACGCGGGTTGGCGCGGCGGCCTTCCAGCGAGTTGATCAGCGCGGTTTCTTCGCCGCAGATGTAACGGCCGGCGCCGGTGTGCACGATCAGCTCGAAATCAAATCCGGTGCCGAGAATGTTTTTGCCCAGATAGCCGGCTTCGGTGGCTTCCGCGATGGCGCGACGCAGATGCGCCGCCGCTTCGATGTACTCACCGCGCAGGAAGATGTACCCACGGTAGGCTTTCAGCGCGAACGCGGAGATCAGCATGCCTTCCACCAGCAGGTGCGGCAGCTGTTCCATCAGCAGGCGGTCTTTATAGGTGCCCGGCTCCATTTCATCGGCGTTACACAGCAGGTAACGGATGTTCATGGATTCGTCCTTCGGCATCAGGCTCCACTTCAAACCGGTGGAGAAGCCCGCGCCGCCGCGGCCCTTCAGCCCGGAGTCTTTCACCAGGCCGACGATCTCGTCCGGGGCCAGGCCTTTGAGGGCCTTTTCCGCGCCGGCATAGCCGTTTTTGCTGCGGTATTCGTCCAGCCACAGCGGCTGCTTGTCATCACGCAGCCGCCATGTCAGCGGATGCGTTTCGGGAGTGCGTACAATGTGCTTGGTCATTGATACTGCTCCAGTAGCGTCTCGATATCTTCAGGCTTCAGCTGACTGTGAGTGTCGTCATCAATCATCATGGTCGGCCCTTTATCGCAGTTGCCCAGACAGCAGGTCGGCAGCAGCGTGAAGCGGCCATCAAAGGTGGTTTGACCCGGCTTGATGTTCAGCTTCTTCTCGATAGCGGCCTGAATGCCCTGGTAACCGGTGATGTGACAAACAACGCTGTCACAATAACGGATCACGTGACGTCCTACCGGCTGACGGAAAATCTGGCTGTAGAACGTGGCCACGCCTTCTACGTCGCTGGCGGGGATGCCCAGCACTTCCGCGATGGCGTAAATCGCACCGTCCGGAACCCAGCCGCGCTGCTTCTGCACAATTTTCAGTGCTTCGATGGAAGCGGCGCGCGAATCCTCGTAATGATGCTTTTCGTGTTCGATCGCATCACGTTCTTCCGCACTCAGTACAAATGCATCAACGCCGCTCTGAGGAGCGGCTGCGTTGATGGGCTCGAGCGCATCATTGACTGCGTGATTGTCTTTTTGAGAGTGCATAATTAGCGGTCCACATCTGACATAACAAAATCGATACTACCCAGATAGACGATCAGGTCGGAAACCAGGCTGCCACGGATGACCGATGGGATCTGCTGCAGGTGCGCAAAGCTCGGCGTACGTACCCGGGTGCGGTAGCTCATGGTGCTGCCGTCGCTGGTCAGGTAGTAGCTGTTGATCCCTTTGGTGGCTTCAATCATCTGGAATGATTCGTTGGCTGGCATCACCGGGCCCCAGGAAACCTGCAGGAAGTGGGTGATCAGCGTTTCAATGTGCTGCAGCGTGCGCTCTTTCGGCGGCGGCGTGGTCAGCGGGTGATCGGCCTTGAACGGGCCTTCCGGCATGTTGTTCAGGCACTGTTCGAGGATGCGCAGGCTCTGGCGCAGCTCTTCCACCTTCAGCATCACGCGGGTGTAGCAGTCGCTGGTGCCGTCACCGACCGGCACTTCGAAGTCGAAGTTCTCGTAGCCGGAGTACGGACGCCATTTACGCACGTCGAACTCGACGCCAGTGGCGCGCAGGCCGGCGCCGGTCACGCCCCACTCCAGCGCTTCTTTGGCGTTGTAAGACGCTACGCCAATGGAACGGCCTTTCAGGATGCTGTTCTTCAGCGCCGCTTTCACGTAGGAGTCCAGACGCTTCGGCATCCAGTCGAGGAATTCACGCAGCAGGCGATCCCAGCCGCGCGGCAGATCGTGCGCGACGCCGCCGATGCGGAACCAGGCCGGGTGCATACGGAAACCGGTGATCGCTTCCACCAGATCGTAGATTTTCTGACGGTCGGTAAAGGCGAAGAACACCGGGGTCATCGCGCCGACGTCCTGAATGAAGGTGGAGATGTACAGCAGGTGGCTGTTGATGCGGAACAGTTCGGACAGCATCACGCGGATGGTGTCGACGCGCTCCGGCACCTTGATGCCGGCCAGCTTCTCGACCGCCAGCACGTAAGGCATTTCGTTCACGCAGCCGCCGAGGTACTCGATACGGTCGGTGTACGGAATGTAGCTGTGCCAGGATTGGCGCTCGCCCATCTTCTCGGCGCCGCGGTGGTGATAGCCGATATCCGGCACGCAGTCGACGATCTCTTCGCCGTCCAGCTGCAGAATGATGCGGAACGCACCGTGCGCGGACGGGTGGTTCGGGCCGAGGTTGAGGAACATGAAGTCTTCGTTCTCGGTGCCGCGCTTCATGCCCCAGTCTTCCGGCTTGAAGGTCAGCGCTTCCATCTCCAGATCTTCTTTCTGCTTGGTCAGCACGAAAGGATCGAATTCGGTGGCGCGCGCCGGGTAGTCCTTGCGCAGCGGGTGCCCTTCCCAGGTCTGCGGCATCATGATGCGCGACAGGTGTGGGTGGCCGTCGAAGGTGATGCCGAACATTTCCCAGGTTTCGCGCTCGTACCAGTTGGCGTTCGGGAACACCTTGGTCGCCGTCGGCACGTGCAGGTCTTTTTCAGACAGCGCCACCTTCAGCATGATGTCGCGGTTGCGCTCGATGGAAATCAGATGGTAGAAAACGGAGAAATCCGCAGCGGGCAGGCCATCGCGGTGGGTGCGAAGACGTTCGTCCACGCCATGCAGATCGAACAGCATGACATACGGCTTCGGCTGTTTTCTCAGGAACGTCATTACTTCCAGCAACTGGTCAGGTTTAACCCATACCACGGGCATGCCGGTACGGGTGGCCTGAACAGTAAAGGCTTCCGGCCCAAAACGGTTGCGCAGTTCGCCGATCACCGGGTCGTCAAGGTGATCTCGGGTCTGCCAGGCAGGCAAGGCGTCGTGCGTCGTCAAATCTGTCATAATTTTTTTTCACCACACTAAAGGGTTATTCGCCGCAAGTTTCACTTTTCGCTGTGTTAACCAATAGCGCACTAAGATGGACGTTAAATGAACGTCTTAAATCTCGTCAGGCGTCCGGAGGTTGGTCACCGCGATGCGCTCGCCGTGTTTACGCTCTCTTTCAGACTGCATATTGGCGCGGTAAACGCCCTGATCGCCGACAACCCACGACAGCGGGCGACGTTCTTTGCCGATGGATTCCTGCAGCAGCATCAGCGCTTGCATATAGGCTTCCGGACGCGGCGGGCAGCCGGGAATGTACACGTCGACCGGCAGGAACTTGTCCACGCCCTGCACCACGGAATAGATGTCGTACATGCCGCCGGAGTTGGCGCAGGCGCCCATCGAGATCACCCACTTAGGCTCCAGCATCTGCTCGTACAGGCGCTGGATGACCGGGGCCATCTTGGTGAAACAGGTACCGGCCACCACCATCAGGTCAGCCTGACGCGGGGAGGCGCGCAGTACTTCCGCACCGAAACGCGCCACGTCGTGAACGGCGGTAAACGACGTCACCATCTCCACGTAACAGCACGAAAGGCCGAAGTTATACGGCCAAATAGAGTTTTTACGCCCCCAGTTCACCATGTCATGCAGCGCATGTTCGAGTTTACCCATGTAAACCGTGCGGTGGACCTGTTGTTCCAGGGGATCGGCGACGATCTCCTGTTTTTGCAGGGGATAACGGTCGTTCTCACCGTTCGGGTCTATGCGGGTGAGCGTATAGTCCATCTTAATGCCTCGCTGTTACTGCGGATGACTGTTGGTGTTAGTGATCGTGCTCGGTTTGCTGCGGCGTTGGGAACGCGCCGGAGTCCAATCCAACGCGCCGATGCGCACCAGATAAACCAGACCGGCCAATAGCACCAAAATGAAAATGGCGGCTTCGATAAAGCCTACCCAACCGCTCTCGCGAACCGAGACCGACCAGGCATACAGGTATAAGGCTTCAACGTCGAAAATAACGAAGAACATGGCCACCAGGTAGAACTTGGCGGACAAGCGCATGCGCGCCGTACCGACCGAGTCGATGCCTGATTCAAACGGGGTGTGTTTGGCGCGCGCCCGGGCTCTCCCGCCCAAGAAGAACGCACCCAGCAGCATTAAGCCGCAGAGCCCGATAGCCACGACGAGAAATACGGCGAGCGCCCAGTGATGAGCGATAACTTCAGTGGTTGTTGACATACTCTATGCTTACTCATCAAAAGTGGCGTCGATCGCGCTGCTCTTGTCACCGGCAG
Organism: Serratia sp. TSO36; assembly: GCF_057808395.1. NCBI lineage: Bacteria > Pseudomonadati > Pseudomonadota > Gammaproteobacteria > Enterobacterales > Yersiniaceae > Serratia > Serratia sp. TSO36. Next base: position 134,460 of record NZ_JBJZOU010000020.1, read on the forward strand.
TTAGTGCGCCACATCGATTTAAGGGAAGGATAAATAACCACACAAACAAACTGCTTTTACAGCGAGTTAGGCAGCGTTTTTCTGTGGGCTTTTTACTCCTTTCTATAACCTTTTGTCAACTTTGACAAAAGTATCTACACACTAGTTTACATACGTATCATTTGATTAACATTTGATGCGCCAGGGGCTGGCTAAATCGTGTCAGTTAATTTTTGTGTAGAAACAGATAGATATAAACCAACGTGCACATTTCAGTTTTACTATACCATTGTCTCAGGAATTCCCTGTTCTTCCACTCACTACCTAGGGGTATTTTTTTGATCCAGGACACGTTTTCAGCATAAATCCTCAAAAAAAGTGTGGCCCTTTAACAATTTTCCTCAAATTAAGCCGCAAAAACGGCCGCTATAAGCTAACAAAATAACCCTGCTATTACCATGCCTTTAACCCATTCAATCTTATTGCTCAAAAAACACACTCAACGTCTTAAACCCGGCCAAACTCTCTTTTCAGCAACGCTTAAAAGTTAGCAAAACAGCCAACTCATAACAAAATAGCCATTAAATCCCTATAACAGTAAAAATCCCCAAAAAAAGGGCAAAAAAAACCTCCGCCGAAGCGGAGGTTTTCATCAGATATCACGCCGCGGCGTTATTCTTCCTCGTCCACCAGGCTGGCGTCATCCTGATCGCCCTGGAGACCGGCCTCTGCGCCGTTGAAGCCATAGCCGTCATTGCCGCCCTGCATGGCGCTGAAGATGGCCATCGCCAGCTCATTGCTGCACTGCGCGTTTTTGCACAGCGCATACTGGGTATCCGGCAGCGGCGGCAAACCTTCCACCGCCCCCAGCACCCGCAGGTCGGGGCTCATCATCTCGATCGGCCGCGCGGTCACGCCCAGGCCGGCCTTACAGGCCGCCCGCACCGCGGACAGCGTGGAGGCGACGTAGGCGATGCGCCACGGGATACCGGCTTCGTCCAGCTGCTTGATCGCCAGCGCGCGGAACGGGCTTGGCTCATCCATCACCACCAGCGGGATCGGTTCGCCGGCCTGATAGTGGTAATCGGCGGCGCAGTACCACAGCGTCGGCGATGTGCGCAGCACGATGTGCGGGTGCCCAGCCGGATCGGCCGTGGTCACCGCCAGATCGATTTCGCCCTCTTCCAGCAGATCGACCATCGTCGTGCTGCGCTTTACGCGCACGTCAATGGACAGCTTCGGATAGATGGCGGTCACGCGGTTCAGCAGGAAAGGCAGAATGGTATCGGCGGTGTCGTCGGAAGCGCCGATGGTCAGAACACCTTTAATATTGTTGTACATCAGCGAGGTACAGGCTTCGTCGTTAAAGCGCAGGATCTTCCTGGCATAACCGAGAAGCTGAATACCATGCTCAGTCAGGAGTTTGTTGCGCCCATGGCGGGCAAACAGTTCTTTGCCGACCAGTTGCTCTAATCGCTGCATTTGTTGACTGACGGCTGATTGAGTACGGCATACGGCGACGGCCGCCGCCGCGAAGGTATTCAAATCAGCAACCGCAACAAAGGTTCTTAGCAGATCGAGGTCGAGATTAAGTATCGGACGATTTGCAGTTGTCATAGTGTATTCTTCACTTTTTTAAATTCTAATTTACGAACTACTACCCTGGTGTGTTTCTCAGACGCCGTTGAAAAGGACGGAGCCTGTTATGACAGTACCCCACTCATAAGTGGAGGGCAAAAAAATTACTTATGATTCGTTACCTCTATCGCTTTTTAAAATGCGATCTATCGATGGTGCTTATAGAACGCGGGGGACTGAATACCGGTGAAAAGGGAAAACCCCCACCGAACCTGAGATTTTACTCATTCATACTGCCTAATTTCCACTCCATTCGTGCTACTGAGAACCCTTATCAACCGGCGTTCAGACTGCATTACAGAGCAAAAAAGATAAATAATTAACGCTACCGACTTCATGTTACTACTCAATGAATTTAATAAATTCAATCAGTAAGATTTTTACTTTAAATAATAATCCTATAACCACATAAACAATGCTTAAGCTAAAATATAAAGTAAAGCTAATGTAAATATGTCATTTTCTTAGTGTGGTGCGCTAACCGACAACCCGCTATCAGACAACTCCGGTATTATCGTTCCTTTACAGTTTATTGAAGCCTATTCTCCCTTTCGGCTTATCAGTTCACTGCTGCCGGCCGCGATCGCCGTCACGTCGCGTTTATCGAGGCGGGATTTTACAGAACAAAACCCTAGTAAAATTATAGTTCATGAAATTATGAACCACAAAATAACTTTACCTTTGCTTATCATAACTAAAATCCCCCGTTACGACATGCATTTGCACCAAAGGCGTGCAAAACCCTTCAAAAGCAACTACGCCAGGAGTACATTGGGCGGGTTGCGGCGTCCCATGGTAGGAGCGCCCCTATCCCAGCAAAAGGCTCAACTTTTTATGTCCCCCATTGAGAAATCCAGCAAACTGGACAACGTCTGCTATGACATTCGCGGCCCGGTGCTTAAAGAAGCCAAACGTCTTGAAGAAGAAGGCAACAAAGTCCTGAAACTGAACATCGGCAACCCTGCCCCGTTCGGTTTCGACGCCCCTGACGAAATCCTGGTCGACGTGATCCGCAATCTGCCCACGGCGCAAGGCTATTCCGACTCCAAGGGCCTCTTCTCGGCGCGTAAAGCGATCATGCAGCACTATCAGGCGCGCAACATGCGTGACGTGACCGTTGAGGATATCTACATTGGCAACGGCGTCTCGGAACTGATCGTGCAATCCATGCAGGCGCTGCTCAACAGCGGCGACGAAATGCTGGTGCCGGCGCCGGACTACCCGCTGTGGACCGCCGCGGTATCGCTGTCCGGCGGCAAGGCCGTGCACTACCTGTGCGATGAGCAGGCCGGCTGGTTCCCGGATCTGGACGACATCATCAGCAAGATCACCCCGCGCACCCGCGGCATCGTGATCATCAACCCGAACAACCCGACCGGCGCGGTATACAGCAAAGCGCTGCTGGAACAGATCGTCGAGATCGCCCGTCAACACAACCTGATCATCTTCGCCGACGAGATCTACGACAAGATCCTGTACGACGACGCCGAGCACCATTCGATCGCCGCGCTGGCGCCGGATTTGCTGACCGTCACCTTCAACGGCCTGTCGAAAACCTACCGCGTGGCGGGCTTCCGCCAGGGCTGGATGGTGCTGAACGGGCCGAAGAAGCACGCCAAAGGTTATATCGAAGGGCTGGAGATGCTGGCTTCGATGCGCCTGTGCGCCAACGTGCCGATGCAGCACGCCATTCAGACCGCGCTGGGCGGTTATCAGAGCATCAGCGAATTCATTCAGCCCGGCGGCCGCCTGTACGAACAGCGCAACCGCACCTGGGAGCTGCTCAACGACATCCCTGGCGTCTCTTGCGTGAAGCCGCAGGGCGCGCTGTACATGTTCCCACGCATCGACGCCAAGCGCTTCAACATCCACGACGACCAGAAGTTGGTGCTGGATCTGCTGCTGCAGGAAAAAGTGCTGCTGGTGCAGGGCACCGCGTTCAACTGGCCTTATCCGGATCACGTGCGCATCGTCACCCTGCCGCGCGTAGACGAGCTGGAAATGGCGGTCGGCAAGCTGGGCCGCTTCCTCGAAGGCTACCACCAGTAATCGCCTGGGGCGCAGCGCCTTGTGAACTGACCCCCAGAAGTTGGACAATGTAAATTCAGGCGGCCTTCATGGCCTGGGTTCGATACTCTACCGGACTCAGGCCTTTTAGTTTCTCTCTGAGGCGGCTGTGGTTATAGTAATCAATGTA